>JAQGPI010000276.1 GCA_028293175.1 Verrucomicrobiaceae bacterium
TGATCCGAGGCCATCAGGTGCATGGAGATGGTCTGCTGGATAAGCTCCGCATCTGTCATCAGCTCTGGCGGGGTTGGCGCCACCCAGGCAGGTGGCTCCGCTTTGATCACTTGCTGAGCTTGCGAAACAGAAGAGGCGACAAGCGAAACAATGATCAGCAACAAGCAGAAACGAGCGCTCCGAGCCCACCGTATCAAGGTTTGCCGGGTCACATTTGGTTCTGAAAACTCGCCAGTCATCGTTATTTCGTCATCATTGATACTGGTTCCACCAGCCTGCATAGCGTTCCCTTACTTCGCGCCAGCCTTCCATCTGGTCGGCTTCGATGAGCGAGACCACCTCGCTGGCAGGGATGCCATTGATCACCATCAGAAGCAGTTCCGTATTGGCATACGCCTGCCCCAAAAACACGTCCAGCTTGGCCTTCGAACTGCGCACCACACGGCTAACGACGGGCTCCAGCTTCTGTCGCTGATCGGGGGTGAGCCGGAGCTTTCGATCCAGCTCCGCCACCGTCATCATTGAGAGCGCCCGCACCCGGCGATCCGCGCGTTTCTGCTCCCGCGCCTCCCAGCTTGCAAAGGCGGGAGCATCCAGTGTCTGTTGCAGCAGCGTCTTCCAGGTGTCCCACTCGGCCTGCATCCCATCCGCATCACTCACAAGACCGAAATTCATCTGCCCGGCTTCCAGGGCTTGAATGCGGTCCTCGGCACCTCCAAGAAAAGCGCTTTTCAAGGACTCGCGAATCTGCTTTTCCAAACCTTTGCCCCAGCTGCCGAGCGCTTTGTTTACGGCTGCCGCCAACCCTGTCCTGAGAGCGGTGGCCACCGGAAGCGGGACCAGTGCCTGGGATTCCATTTCATTGATCTCTGCGTTGCGCGCCTCTATTCGCTTGGCCCCCCAGTCGTCGCGTCCGCGCTTCAAATAATCCTGGATTGCCTTCTCGATGCGACCACGCCGCACGCCTTCTTCTTTGGACCACTTTGCAAGTTCATCCGGCGTAAGCACTCGTGTCAACGCCTCAGCCCAAAGCGGTGAACGGTCAGGTGTAAGGATTGCTTCTGGCAGCTTTCGATAAGCGTTCCAGAACTGGATTTGATCCACCTGGCCTTCCTTGGACATCTCCTTCCAGGTCTTCCACAAGCCGGTCTTCGACTTCATCATCTTGTCCTTCACCGCATCGTCCGCGGCCTTCAGCAGTTCGGCCTTTTTTGATTCCGGCGCTCCAGTGATCTTCATCACATCCTCGGTCAGCGTCTTCATGCCGGCACCGTAGAAGTCCGTGGAGCGATCAAGCGTTTGCTGAATGAATGGGACTTTCTCCGTTTCGTTTTCCTCCTGGGCGGAGCAGGGAAAAGAGAAAAGGGAAAAGAGAAAAGAGAAAAAGAGCGCGAACCGTGCGGTGGTTAGCCAAAAATCCCGGCCGCTTTTCCGTTTCTCCTTTTCACTTTTTCCTTTTGTGTCGTTCATCATTTCCCGGCTCCCTTCTCCAACGCATTGAAGTACGCGTCCAAACCCGTCTTGAACTCATCAGGAAACTCACGACCCGCCTTGCCGGTGGCTTGACCTGTCTCACGTTCGGTGACTTTAGCAGTTGGGTCCACGCCGGGACCGATGTCCGCAAGGGCAGCACTCGTGGCCGTGCCGGAACCGCCGCCACCAGGACTGTTGCCTCCACCGCCACCGCCACCACCGGGCGGCTGACGCCGAGCTTCCAACAACAGCTCAATCGCTTCGGTTTCCGCCGCAACAGCAGGGGCGCTGGTGTCCAGCTTATCAAGGATCTTATAGGCATCCGCCATCACTTCCGTGACCTGTGCTAGCAGCTTCATCTCTTTACGAAAACTCTGCGCCTTGGGCAGCTTTGAGATGTCTTGCGCCGCTTCATACACACGGCGGCCGATGTCGTCTTGCTTCAAGGCGAGGCCGGTAGCGCGTTTGAAATAGGCTTTGCTGTCCATCGCCGGTTTGCCGTTCTCCGCTTCGCGAGTTTCATCGCGCAGCGCCATCTCATCATGGGTAACCTTCATTACTTTCAGCACGATTTCCGGCGGCAGGCTGTCCTGCGGTTTGGCTTCGCCTTTATTTTCGCCAGCCTCCGCAGCCCCTACCATTTCCTCGGCCCAACGGTCCAGCGTATCCGCCCAGAATTCGCTGGCGGAGATGCCGCGGCCGCTCCAGTTGGTCTTCACCTCATCACCGATGCGAGCCAGTGCGCTCACCACTTCCGTCTTCTTCATCTGCTCTAGCAGGCTCTTGAAACGCTGGTCTTGCTTGCGCTGGAAGTAAGCTTCCAAATCGCTCTGAATGATACGCACCACGCTGCTCTGTTCCGTCTCACGCGCAGCAATGTCACCTGCTTTGCGCACAATATCAGCCGCCACTTTCCGCTTGTCCTGACCAAAGGCAGAAAGTGTGCCCGCATTGAGATCGGTGGCAATGGCCATCTGCTTTTTCGAAGCGGACTTCAACCGCTTTACAAAGGTGCTGGCCTCAAGACTGGCCAGCAATTCGCGAAGCTGATCCGTGGCCTTAGCAAAGGCATCGAGCAGGTCTTTCTGTTCAGCGATTGCGCCATCCAGCTTTTGTTGAGCGGGCGAGGACGGACCTTCCTCCTTGGGTTTCTTCTTATCATCGCCCGGCTTCTTCGGCGGGCTCCCCAGGGTTACCTCAGGCAGCCCAAGCTTTCCGCTGCCGGGTGCCCTGGGCTTGGCGTCCGGCTTTTCAGGTTCGCCCTCAGGCTTTTTGAAATGACTTGCCTCGTTGTCAGCGATGCTGGGCGCGGGCGGCGGCGCTTTGGCGTTCGGATCTTGGGGCTTCGGTTCGCCGCCTTTGGGCGATTCGCCTTGCGACACTTCTGGAGCCTGCGGCTTGCTGCTGCTCTCCCTGCCTTTGGAAGGTTCGCCCGGTTTGCTGTCTTTTGGCGAGGTGGGCTCGCCGCTTTTCGCATCGCCTGGCTTGGCTGGCTGATCTGCTTGGGCTTGATGCGGCTGTCCTTTTTTTCCGTCAGAGCTTTTCTGCCCTTGCTGTCCCGACGCTTTTTCTGCTGCACTTTGCTTCAACAAGTCGGCCACGTTCGGCATGCGCTTGCCCGCGATGTCTTTCAGCGACTTCAGCATCGCTGCCCAGTTCTCCAAACGCTTTGCATCGAAGGCATCATTGCGCGCTGCCTGTTCGATCAGCTTGCGCCCGGCATCGTTCAGACGGTTCAACCGATCGCCGTTGGCTGATTCTGCTGAAGCCTGCTGTGCCACTTTGTGCCGATTTTCCGGGCGGTCCAATTCTTCTGGCGACATGGCGCGCAGTTCCTGGTTGGTCTCATGCAAACGCTGCTCATGCTCGTACGTCTCACGTGAGGCTTGCAACCATTTGCCGAACTGCTCGGTCATCCAGATGGCGTGATCGTCCTTCCCCATCACCTGGATCACAAAGGCAGGCGAATGCGAGCGTTCGCGTCCTGGCAGATAGTCTTCCGCCCAGGCGCGCACTTCCAGCGTCTGGGGGCGCACGCCATCGCGTTGCGCTGAGAAAGTGGCTCGCACATTCACCTCGCGCTTCTCGGGAGCGCCAGCGCCTGAAACGGCTTCGCCCTTCGCAGGCTCCGAACCGTCTTCGGCTGGCAGACCCTTCCATTCAAGGCCAGTGCGTTTCACCCCGAAATCGTCCGAGGTCTCCAGGTCAAAAGCCACTACCTCCGTCTCCAATACCACCTGCTCCTGCGAATCCCGGCGGGCCAGTACCCGCGGTGGATCATCGTCCACTGCCTGCACCTTCAATGTGAGTGCATCACGTGCAGCAAGTCCGTCCGCATCCTTCCAATTGAAAACATGCTGAGAGCTCTCTTTCACCGTCACGGGAGCCGTGACCACATGGCCATTCTCAATCGCTTGCGCTGTACCATCCATGGTGGCCGCGGCCAGATCACGGCTTGCCGTTAGCTCAAAGGAAGCCTGCGCGCCCTTGACCAAACTCACAGTGCCGCTGCGCGCCTCGATCACTGGATGCGTAGTGTATTGCAAGTAGGCCGGCAGTGTTAGCCGCGCCTGCAAGGTCTTCAATTCGGGTCGTTGGGTGGGCACCACATCAATCGACTTGCGCACATCGCCCACACGCAAATCCAGTGGCGCATTCTGCTTCTGTGGCGGCAGCTTGAAGTCGTATCCATTGGCTGCCAGGCCCGCCTTCACTGTTGGCTGATTTTGAATCTTGACAGCACCCGATTGGGGCGACCACTCGGTGTCCTTGGTCAAAGTGGCTTTGAGATCCACTGGCTCTGCGTACGGAATCACCAGCCGCTTCGGCAGCGTTTCCACTTTGGCAAACGTGTAGCGCTCCACGACTTTCCAAGGCGTAAGCCATCGAGCCAGCGCGTTCCACGCTGCCGCCGGCACGACAAAGAAAGCCAGTACGGCCACCGCCAGCCCTGCCCCTGCGGCCATACCCCAGGGGCGATGCCGGTCCTCTGGCACTGCTTCCTCAAACGGAATGTCCTTCACCGCATCCGCCGCCTGCGCCATGGCCGCCTGCACCAGCCGCTCGCTGCGGCCGGTATTTTCATCCATGCGCGCCAGCTCCACGATGCCGAGCAATTGATCGCCGAGGCGTGGCATCTTCTGGCGCAGCAATCGCGCTGCATCTTCCAGTCGACGCTGCTTCCACACCCAGCGATGCCATTTCAGTGGCAGGCCCAATCCAAGCACAGCAGCACCCGCGAAAAGCAGGAGTCCCCGAACCCAGCCTGGCGTTTCAAAAAAACGGTCCAGAGCGAACACCAGCACATAGCTGAGGGCCAGCCCGAACACCGCTGCCAGCAGCCCTTCCAGAAGCTTGATGATCCACACCCGACGACGAAAATCCGCGAGCTTGGCCTCAAGCGCCGGCGGCAAGGGGAGCGAGGTGCGTTCGTTCATCAGAGCAAATACGTACGAAATGTAGCGGGTACGCAGCGAAGTGGCGAAGGGAAAGTGACAATAAAGGCGCGCTCTCCCTCAAGGTAGCTCTCTGCTCACAGACACTCCCGGAATCCGATTGAAGTGTTTATCCAGCGTGATGACGGTAGCACGGGCGCGCATCGCACAGGCGGCGATGACGAAATCCGTGGTGGGCGGGGCGAGACCGTTTCTAGCGGCTTGCCATGCGAGCCTGCTAACCTGACGCCAGATTTTGGCATCGGTGGGCACTTCGGGGATGATATCGAAGAATTCTTCCACCTCCGTGTAAAACTTCTCCTCCCGAATGCCGCGCAATACTTCGGCCCGCACCACACCGCAGTTGTACAATCGACCGGATCGTAGGGCTGGCACGAGGAGCTGGCGGAAATCGATCTTCCGCTTCAAGTAGGAGATGTAGATGCACGAATCGACGAGAATTGGAGTCATGTTAACCCTTTCTGCCGGTCTTTGGCTTCGCCTTTAGTACCTCTCGATAGCTCACCCTAGGTGCCTCTAGTTGCCGTATGGCCATGACGTCATAGTCAGGATCGACCATGCCTTCCATGACTGAAGGACTCCAGGGATTGCTTTCGATGTTGTTAAGCGTGGCGATGCGTTCGGCTTCTGTCAGTGCCCAGTCCATGGCTTCCTTACGGGTGTTGAACTTGCCCAGCTTCATGACTCGTTCGAGCTTGTCCTCGTCGATCTCCATCGTCGTCTTGATGATGTTCATAATCGTATGGCCGTAAATATGGGTGGGCAATGAGATTTGTCAACAACGCGCTTTTTCTTAACTCGCTAAAACGCTCCGACCATCTTCCGGCCCGCCCAGAAAATACCCAGTAGCAGAAGCACAAATCCAGCCCAGAACGGATGCGCCCAGAGTGATAGGCGCCGCTCTTCCAATTCTGGTTCGGGCAATGCCGCAATGGCTTTCACGATGTCATTCGGCTGCACGTTGTTCATGAGCTTGCCGCGCGTGAGCATCGCGATCTCCCTCAGCACATCGTATCTCGCGGGCTGGCCGAGCTTCTCCTTGGCCGCGCCTTGAACGGATATCACACTGTCCAAAGGAGCCCCGCTATCGGCGCAAGTGAGGCGCACCTTGTGTTCGCCGGGTTCGGTGGGAACGAAGCTGGCGGTAAACAAACCCCAGGCTTCTTCACCTGCGGGCACAAGACGAACGCTTTGCGTTTTGCCACTGGGAGTAGCGATCTGAGCCATGACCGTGGCATCTTGCAAGGGCTCGCCGGTGGCGCTGAGGGCATTGGCGTTCAACGTCAAAACGTCGCCGGTGCGGGGGCGGTCCGGACCGTAAAACAAGCGCAGGTTACCGCCGGAAGCCATGTTTCGCTGATAGGCCATCCAGCGCACCACCTGGCCCCAGAAACGGTAGTGGTACTTGTCCTCCACACCGCGTCGCCAGCGCCACGCGCCATCGCTGCCCATGAACAGGATCTTGCCCGCGCCGTAGGTCTTCGCGACGATCAGTGGCACGCGGCCGAAACGTGTCGCTTCGCTGCTGTGCGTGGCAAGCACTTCCGCGCCAGCCTTGGCGCGGAGCGCGGGAGCGTACCATTGGAAGCCGGGCAGAGTGGACCACACGCGGGCGCTTGATTCATCGGTGTCTTCCAGCTTCGTTAAGAGACTGCGCTGGCCTGCATCCGTAAGAGCAAAACGCCCTGGTGCCGCGCTGCCCCAGCCTTTGGG
>JAQGPI010000147.1 GCA_028293175.1 Verrucomicrobiaceae bacterium
GCGGGAATTGAGCCGACAAGGGGTGCCAGTCTTGAAGCGCTTCACCTCGAAGCCCAAGGCAAGCAGGCTGTCACTGAGGGTCGAGATGCTGTCGCCCATACGACCTCCAGACTGATTTTGCATACCCACGTGGAGTAGGCCACGCATGAATGTACCCGAGGAAATAACCACCGCCTTTGCCCGGTAGATCAATCCCAAGCTTGTGCGGATACCGATGACCTTGCCGTCTTCGACCAAGATCTCGGCGGCGTTACCCTGATGCATGTCCAAATTGGGCTGATTTTCGATCAGCCACTTCATGCGAAATTGATAGGCTTTCTTATCTGTCTGGGCCCTGGGTGCCTGCACACTGGGCCCCTTCTTCGCGTTGAGCATGCGGAACTGGATACCGGTGGCATCTGTGTTCAAAGCCATCACCCCACCTAAAGCGTCGATCTCACGCACCATATGCCCCTTGGCCAAACCTCCGATGGCGGGGTTGCACGACATCTGCGAAATGGTGTCCAGGTTCTGGGTGAGGACGGCAGCTTGGCAGCCAAGCCGGGCAGCGGCCATAGCAGCCTCGACGCCGGCATGACCAGCACCGCAGACGATGACATCATACTCCTTGGGATACGTGAAAAGGGACATTTGTATCTCCATCATAGCATCGTATGCCATGGGTGCCAGTGTCCGTGCGTGGCCTCATGGCCACCTGTTTATCTAGCGCGCCCGGTGCCTTCGTAGCACCATCGACGGATGATTTCCCAGTCATTCCTCGGCCTCCTGTTCTGCATGGCATCAGGATCGGCGGTGGCTCACCTGGACGACGACGAACAATTAAAGCTTCGAATCAAGGAGTCGAAGGAGGTGTCGCTGGTACGCGTTATCAACGCTGAGGTGACGGATGTAAGAGGCTCTCACGGTCTTATAACTCTGCATGCAACTGTGGTGGAGGACATTAGAGGCACGGTGAAGGAGGGAGAAAACATTCGTGTTTCGTTTGGTACGGATGCGCTGCCGCTCAAGGAGAAAGCACGTTCAAAGTTGATTGAGGACCGGGCCATGGGATATCAAGGAGCGCTGCGCGTCGTCTTTCTCGGGGAAGGGAAGAAAGGTGGTTTCGATGTTGATTGGACCGATGTGGTCAAACTGTCGGAGGATTTGTTGCCATTTCTTCGGACCAATGCAGAGGCTAAATAGCCATTCTGAGCCCACGAAATGTTCCACGTGGAACATTTTAACCTCCCGATTGGCATGTTTCGGTACCAACATGCAGGGTGTCCTACCCTCCACTTGCCAGGACGCCGTGCCCACGCTAAGGTCCTGCTCTGCCCTTAATCTTCCTTCTATGTCTGCCGCCACAGCTCCATCTCACGCCGAAGCACCGATCAACAAAGCGCTCACTAAAGAAGACAAGATCGATTTGTACCGCGAAATGGTGCGCATCCGTGAGTTTGAAAACCTCTCTTTGGAGCAGTACTCGGCTGGGAAAATCGGCGGCTTCCTTCATGCCTACATCGGCCAGGAAGCCGTGGCGGTAGGAACCATTTCCCTGCTCGGCGACAACGATCACGTCATCACTGCGTACCGCAATCACGGACACGCGCTGGCCGTCGGCATGAGCATGAATGAGTGCATGGCCGAACTTCTCGGCAAGGCGACTGGTTGCTCGAAGGGCAAGGGCGGCTCGATGCATTTCTTCGCTCCCGACAAGAACTATTGGGGGGGTCACGGCATCGTAGCTGGCCAGACTCCGCTGGGCGTTGGCCTCGCCTACGGCCTCAAATACCGTGAGTTGAAGGGCTGCGCGCTTTGTTATCTCGGCGACGGCGCTGTAAACCAGGGCGCTTTCCACGAGTCGCTGAACCTTGCCGCGCTCTGGAATCTGCCCGTCATCTACATCATTGAGAACAATGGTTATTCGATGGGTACCAGCCAGAAGCGCTCCTCTGCTTATCCAGGATGCCTAGCTGAGCGTGCTGAAGGTTACGGTATTGATTGGGAAGCCTTCGACGGCACCAACCTTTACGAGGTGCGCGCTCGCACCCAGGTCGCCGTAGAACGGGCTCACGAAACCTGCCGTCCTGCCGTCTTGGAAATTGCCACCTATCGCTATGAAGGCCATTCTGTAGCCGACGCGAATAAGGCCGTGTACCGCACTAAGGATGAAATCGAGCGTTACAAGCGCGAGCACGATCCGATCATTGTGTGGAGAGAAGTCCTCGTGGGCGAAGGTGTTTTCACCGAAGCCGATGCAAAAGCTATCGACAAGGCTATCAAGAAGGAAGCTGAAGCAGCCGTGATTTTTGCCGAGGAAAGTCCTTTCCCAGAGCCTGAATCCATCTTTGAAGACGTGTATTGGGAAGTCGACAACAAGACGGAGGCTGGCGCTACGGGCCGCCATTTCTTCAACGATTAACATCACGAGACCAAAAAGCCCTGCCTGAAAAGGCAGGGCTTCTTTATTGAACTGGACGAACCGGGCTCTCAATTTACTCGGGGAGCCTGCCCTGAGCAGCGCCCTTGCCCTTGCCTTTTCCCTGCTTTCCGGGGATCTTCCGCACCTTGGAAGGCGGTGCGGTGGGATCTGTATCCTGGTATTGCACCTGGAGTTCCTTCATCTGGCTCATCAACGATTCGCGGATTGTGCCATAATCGGCGTCGCTATCGACGCTCTTCAACTCCGAAGGATCCTTGTTTAGATCGAAAAGTTCCCACTCGTTGCTTTGGTAGTAATGGATCAGCTTGTAACCTGTCTCCGTTCGGACCCCGAAATGCGGGGCAACATGATGGGGCTGCGGGTACTCGTAGTAATGGTAGTAGTGGGCTGTCCGCCAATCTGAAACGGGTTCACCCTTTAGCAACTGTACGAGACTTCGGCCCTGCATGTCTTTGGGCTGCTCGACCCCTGCGGCCTCCAAGAAAGTTTCGGCGAAATCCAGTGTGCTGACTAGATTCTTGTTTTCGGTGCCGGGCTTCACTACCCCAGGCCAGCGCACAATCAGCGGCGTATGAAGGCTCTCCTCATACATCCAGCGCTTGTCGAACCAGCCGTGCTCGCCCAGATAGAATCCCTGGTCTGCGGAATAGACAACGATGGTGTTCTTGTCCAGGCCGGTCTCCTTGAGGTAATCCAGCACTCGGCCAATATTGCGGTCCACGCCAGCTACCGTGCTGAGATAGTCCTTCATGTATTGCTGATATTTCCAGCGCACCAGCTCCTTACCCTGCGGCTTTGCTTTGCGGAATGCTTCGGCGATAGGATTGTAATGCGCATCCCATAGTGCGCGCTGGGAGTCCGTCATGCGGTTATACCATGCCTTGCGACCGCCAAATTTCGGCTCGTCGCCATCGCCTTCGAGCCACGGCATTTTGAGATCGGAGTTGATCGTCATATCCTTGTCGATGCTCATCTGCTGTTCGCGGGCAGGTGAGGCACGACCGGAATAATCGTCGAAGAGCGTACTAGGCTCGGGAATAGTCTCGCGGTCGTAAAGCCCAAGTTCATGGGGCCCCGGACTCCATTCGCGATGGGGTGCCTTGTGCCAGTAGCACAGCATAAAGGGCTTGGATGGATCGCGAGTAGTCTTTAACCACTTCAGAGATTCGTCGGTAATAACGTCTGATATGTAGCCTTCAATATGCTCCTTGCCTTGGGCGGTAAGGAAGTCGGGGTTGTAGTATTGGCCTTGTCCAGGCACCACCATCCAGTGATCGAATCCGGTGGGATCGCTCTCCAGATGCCACTTGCCAATGACGCAGGTCTGGTAACCCGCCTTCTGCAACAGCTTCGGATAGGTCTGCTGCGTGTTGTCAAAGAAGCTGCTGTTGTCTGGAAAGCCGTTGAGATGGTTGTATTTGCCGGTAAGCACCGTCGCGCGGCTTGGGCCACAAATGGAATTGGTTACGAGGCAGTGGCGAAAGAGCATGCCTTCTCTTGCAAGTCGATCCAGATGGGGGGTTTTTGCCGCCTTGCCGCCGTAGGCACCTATGGCGTTCATCGCATGGTCATCGCTGAAAATGAACAGGATATTGGGTCGCTGTGCTGCCGCAGCGAGCTGGCAAGTCATGAGAAGAACCACCAAGGCAAAGGATTTCATCGCCTCAAAACGGCGGCGGCGGGAATGATCTTGCGAAGAGAAGGAATGCCGGACTTTTAAGCAGCATTGTTTTCTCCGCTTCCCAAGCGTTAATTCTAGTTAAGTTACTCAGGCAATATAAATCTATTTGCAGACACCGCTCAATGCGAATTGACTTAAACAACTGGGCTGCCCAGATTCGGGCCAAACCTGATCAGAGTTTTTACCGAGGGGCCGTAAAGTCCTACGACAAGCCCACTACAGATTCGACTATGAAAGACGCCAGAGTGACACTCCGCGCGATGGCGGGCTATAAGCGCACCCCTTACCTCCCGTTTCTGCATCGCTTCCGGAGCCCCTTCACCGCTTGGCTTCAGTTGGTGTGCATGGCATGCTGGATGGCCCGGCCGACGGATCAGGCGCACGCCATATGGGTGCCAGATGAAACGGGTGCTCCTATATGGATTGCTCTCCCCGGCGAGTCGTCGCAAGCCTCCTACAGTGCCGTTACGGGGGATGGAGACAGCAATGGCACTGTCGATTGGTTGGACCTGTTCAATGCAGCGGTGGCCTCAAATTCGCTAAGCTATTGGGCCGGCGGCACCTTTATCCTGGATGGCGTATCGACCACCTATGGTGGGATGTGGCATGCTTCCACTCCCGATACCGACGGTGACCTGATACCCGATGACTTGGACCCCTATCCTGCCGACTCAACGAATAACAGCTTTTTCTGGACCGGCGGCACCTTCACTTCTTCCAGCATCAGCCACGCCTTTCGTTCGGGCTGGTACGCAGGCAGTTTATACGATGGCAACAGCAATGGTGTGCCGGACAGTCTGGATGACTGGTTCACCAATCCCTCAGCGCATGGCGCGTTGCAACATTGGAATGGCGGCACCTATGTCATCAACGGCCAGGCAAGTACCTTTGATGGCGTCAGCTACTACGCCGCAGCCTATACGGATTCTGATTCCGACGGTATCCCCGACGAGCTTGATCCTTATGCGAGCGATCCCTGGAACAACACCGGTGCTTCCTGGCAGGGCGGCGATTATGTGATTAATGGCATCGCGACCCACTTCGCGCCCGCGTCTTACGGTGGTTCATGGGCGGACAGCGATGGCGATGGCATCCCCGATCAGGCGGATCCCCTGCCCGAGGACAGCAACAATAACAGCGCGTGGTGGCAGGGCGGCTGGTACACCATTGATGGGGCGTATCAAACGCTGGCCGCACGGTGGTACCGGGCGGACGCGGGGGACACTGATGGCGACGGCATTCCAGATGACATTGATCCGGTGCCTGATTCTTCTAGCAACTGGCATACCACTTACTGGGGTGGCGGGTCCTTCTGGATCAACAATCAGAACCAATGGTTCTCCGCCGGCGACTATTACGGCACAGGTTCTGACAGCGACGGCGATGGCATTCCCGATGTGGCCGATCCCTATCCCACGGATCCAAGCAATGGCAATGTCACGGCCGAGTACACCTGGGCTGGGGGCTCATACATGATCGGCAACCAGACGCAGACCTTGTCTGGCGGTACTTACACGGGCTCTTGGACGGACAGTGATGGCGACGGTATCCCTGACCCAGCGGACGCTTATCCGTATGATGGGGGCAATGGCAATTCACAGTTCTACTGGGATGGCGGCTGGTTCCCCTTCAACAACCAAAGCACCTACTTCTCCGGCGGCTATTATGCGGGGAACTACCTGGACGCCGACTCCGATGGCGTACCCGACGTGTGCGACATGTACCCGAACGATTCCGCCAATGGCAATGGCACTTATAGCTGGGCGGGCGGCATGTTCCGCATCAATGATTTCGACACTTATGTGTCGGGCGGCACTTATGCCGGAAATTGGGTGGACACAGATGGTGACGGCATCCCCGACGGCCAGGACCCTTACCCTACGGATGCGAACAACAACAATGGAATTGCCAGCGGCAGCTTCTACTGGGCGGGCGGCACCTTCCGCATCAACAATGCCGATCAGTATTTCGAGGCGGGAAGCTATGAAGGGAGCTGGTCTGACACCGATGGCGATGGCATCCCAGATTCCCTGGACAGCTACGTGAGTGATCCCACCAACGGCAACACCACTTTCTACTGGGCAGGCGGGACCTTGCGTATAGCGAATTCCAACCAGTACTTTGCCGATGGCACCTACCCAGGCGTGTGGGCAGACAGCGATGGTGATGACATCCCCGATTCTTTGGACCCGTATCCGGGTGATTCGTCCAACGCCAACACCCACTTCTACTGGGCGGGGGGAACGTTCCGCATCAACAACCAAAGCCAGTCCTATGACGCCGGCTACTATGATGGCATCTGGGCAGATACCGACGGGGATGGCATCCCAGACCCGGTGGACCCATGCTTCGATGATGCAGCGAACGGCAATACGCAGTTCCACTGGCAGGGCGGTTACTTCGTCGTCGATAACCAAGGAGCGCTGTTTGCCGATGGCGATTATGACGGGGTCGCCGGAGACAGCGACAACGATGGTATTCCAGATGCACTAGATTCCTATCCCAATGACGCAGCCAACGGCAACACCTCGGTGGAAGTTTTCTACTGGGCTGGCGGCAGCTATTACGTGAACGGGGTCATGGCGACCTGGGCTGCGGGTGATTACCCCGGCGTTTGGGCGGATGTGGACGGTGACGGCATTCCCGACTCACTCGACCTCCATCCCACCGATCCGAGCAATAACACCGACTTTTGGGCCGGCGGAGATTTCATTGTCGACGGCTATCCTGTTACCTTGGAAGGCCAGTGGCATCGAAGCAATGCGGGCGATGCGGATGGCGACGGCATTCCCGAAGACGTTGATCCGTACCCTGCGGATGCGGCCAACCATCCTGGCTTTGACTGGCCGCCAACGGCGACCGATTACTTCGTGAACAGCCAGTGGATGACCTTCCAGCCCCACCATTACGGGGTGAACTGGCTGGATAGCGATGGCGACGGCATTCCGGACATCGCCGACCCGTACCCTGCGGACGGCTATAACCAGAATGACTCCGATGGCGATGGTATTCCCGACAGTGTCGAAGCCCAGTACCCGGGCATCCTCAATCCTGGCGGTTTCGATTCCAACAGCCCTCGGGGCGATGGCCTTACCTACTTGGAGGCCTACCAATACAATCCTGCTCGGCCGCTTGATCAGACCTTGGACAACAGCCTGGACAGCGACCACGACGGGCTCCCGGATCTGTGGGAGTTGCTGCATCAGCTCAATCCCTTCGTAGCTGCCGATGCGGCCGCCAGCAAGATGGGCGATTTTGTCTCTAATCTTGAGAAGTATCAGCTAGGCCTGAACCTGGAGGTCGCCATCACTCAGAGTGAATACGAATCGGTCACAGGCCAGTTGTGGGATCAGTTCCTGGTCAATCACAACCAAAGCCTTGCCGATGCGGAAGACGATCCGGA
>JAQGPI010000302.1 GCA_028293175.1 Verrucomicrobiaceae bacterium
ATGGCAAGCATGATGGTGGCACCAGAGCGGGAGGCCCCAGGGAAGGCGGCGGCCACGAGCTGGGCCAGACCGAAGACGATGGCGAGCGTCCAGGTGATCTGGCTCTTGGTCGGGCGGCCATGGTTGAACGCCTCCACCGCGAAGATGACGACGCCGCCGATGAGCGTGGCCCAGGCGACAGGGGAGAGTTCATCGGGCAAGGTCATGCCCTTCTTTTTCAAGAGATAGCCGCCGACGGCGGTGATTAGGAAGGCGACGGTGAGCTTCGCCGCGAGGTCGCGGTTGGCGCGGTCATCCAGGCCGAAGACTATCCGTGTGAGCTTCGTCCAGAAAATGGGGATGAGCGCCAGCGCGGCGGCGGGCTGAATGATGATGTTGAACAGCTCGGACTGATGACCCAGCCAATGCTCGGCGATAAGCAGGTGGCCGGTGGAGGAAACGGGAATGAACTCGGTGAGGCCTTCAATGAGGCCAAGGAGGATTGCGTTGAGCCAGTCGGGCATGGAAAAGGGAGAAAGGGAAGGGGGTTGAACTGGCGCAAGTTTCGCGGGCGGCGGCGCAGATTGCAACTGGCATCACCGGTGAACAAGGCGCTGGGGTGGAGACCCTCTCGCAAAAAAATAATGATTGAAAGCGCGCGACGGTTTGGTTAAAAACTACAACTGTAGATTTAACAAATCACCGCATGCCACCGCCTCGCTCCATTCCCGAAGTCCCTGCAATCACTGATTCTGAGTGGGCAATCATGGCCGAATTCTGGCGCATTGGCGAGGGCACGGTGAAGGAGATCATGCCGGCGCTGGAAGGCTCCCAGGGGTGGAAGATCACCACCGTACAAACGCTCATCAACCGCCTCGTGCAAAAGAACGCGCTAGGACGCCGCAAGGAGGGTCGCGAGTTCATTTATCAGCCGCTGGTGGCCGAGAGCCAGGTGAGCCACGCGGCCAGCCGCTCGCTGGTCGACCGTATGTTCGGCGGCAAGCTCGCGCCTTTGCTCGCGTGCTTTCTCGACCGCGAAGAATGCAATGCCAGTGAACTGGCTGAGCTGAAAAAGCTGCTGCGCGAAAAGGAGGAACAACAGTCATGAACATCGACTCTCTCATGTCCATCGCCTACTGGGCAGTGCGGGCCTCCTGGGCTGCCGCGATACCGGCTGTGCTGGTGCTGGCCTTCGGTGAATGGCGCAGCTTTCCGGTGCGCTGGCGCTGGCTGCTGAGCATGGTGGTGGCCCTGCGCCTTGCCCTTCCCATGGTGCCGGCGGTGGCATGGCATCCGCTGCATTGGTTTAAGGCAGAGTCAGTGGCGAAGTCGGCAGCCGTAAGCGCCAGCCATGCGGCGGGCTCTTCGCCTCACGCGGTCATGGCGGTATGGCCTTGGGTCTGGGCTGCGGGTTTTGCTATCGTGATGGCTTGGCTGCTGGCATCGCAGGCGCTGCTCTGGCGGCGCATTGCCCGCACCAGCACGGAAGCGGATCGACTCACCAAAGATGTGGCCGAGAGCTGTGTGCGCCAAATCGGATTGCGCACACCAGTGGAGCTGCGCGTGGTGCCGGGATTGACCACGCCCGCCGTCTTCGGTTTGCACCGCCACTGGCTGCTGCTTCCCGAAGATCTGGAAGCCAAGCATTCCTATACCGAAGTGCGCGGCATGCTCCTGCATGAGCTTCAGCATATCCGTTCGCGCGACAGTTGGTGGACCTGGGCCGGGCTCGTCCTCTGCGCCCTGCATTGGTTCAACCCGCTCGCGTGGCTGTGCCTGCGCCGCTTCCGCGCCGACCGCGAGTTGATGTGCGATGCTCGCACGCTGGAGATGCTTTCACCACGGCAACGCACTGCTTACGGCCAGGCGCTGCTTAAAACCTGGGAGAACGTGGGCCGCACTCAACCGGCTTTGCTCACGCCCTTCCTCCGCCGCAACTCAGCCACCTACCATCGTATCCTCATGAGCCTCCAACCGACCAAGCCCCACCGTCTCGTACACCTGCTGGCCATCCTGCTGGTGCCCGCGCTCTCCCTCTTCAGCCTCACCACGGTGAAGGCCGATGGTGACGCCCCAAAGAAGCCCGGGGAAAGCGAAGCGACCCGTGATGGCGAAGGTGCCAAGCCCGGTAAAAAGAAGTCCAAACGCAGCCGCGAAGGCGCGCCGCGTGAAGGAGCCCCTCGTGAAGGTGACGGTGCCAAGAAGACCGGCGACCGTGACGGCGAAGGTGCGCCCAAAGGACCGCGCGATGGTGACAAGCCAAAGGAAGGCCCACGTGATGGTGACAACCCAGGCAAGAAAACCGGCCCGCGTGACGGTGAAGGCGGTGCTCGCACCGGCCCGCGTGATGGCGAAGGCGCAGGTAAGGGCACGCGCGATGGCGACAAGCCCAAAGAAGGAGCCGCCGACGGCGACAAGCCGAAAGAAGGTGACAAGAATTAATCGGAATCAACCTAACTTCTGTCTGCACCATGCGACGCCACCCCACTCTACTTTTCTCGCTGGCCTGCGGGTGGCTCGCAGGTGCAGCACTGTGTCCGGCGGTTGAGAAGAACCCCACGCCCTGGTCCTTCAAGCCGCTGCAGCGCCCGGCGCTGCCGAAGGTCGGAGGTGCCTGGGTGAGTGATGATCTCGACCGCTTCATCGCTGCTGGTCTTACGGCAAAGCAACTCTCGCCAGTGGCAGATGCGCCGCGCGCCGCTCTCATCCGCCGCGCCACCCTGGATCTTCACGGCCTGCTGCCGACGCTGGAGGAAGTGGCTGATTTTGAAAAGGACCCGCAGCCCGATGCCCAGGCCTTCGCCAAGGTGGTGGACCGGCTGCTACAGTCACCGCGCTTCGGCGAGCGCTGGGCCCGCCACTGGCTGGATGTGGTGCGCTATGCGGACAGTGTAGGACGCACCTGGAATGCGCCCTTTACCCATGCCTTCCGCTACCGCGACTGGGTCATTGATTCGCTCAATTCAGACAAGCCCTACACCCGCTTCATCGCCGAGCAAATCGCGGGCGACCTGCTGCCCGCCAAGACCGATGCGGAGAAGCATCAAAACATCATAGGCACCGGCTTCCTAACCCTTGGCTGCATGGATCTGGTCCAGGGAGAATCGGAGACCTTTCGCATGGAGCAGCTCGATGATCAGATCGATGTCACCACCCGCGCCTTCCTGGGCCTGACCATCGCCTGCGCCCGCTGCCACGATCACAAGACGGACCCCGTTACCCAGCACGATTATTACGCGCTGGCTGGCATGTTTTACAGCAGCGAAACGCTCAGCGGCACGGCAGATCGGCAGCATCTGGGGCGCAACCTTTACGTCGATCCCGACCGCCTGTTTCCGTTGCCCACCACAAAGACGCTGCTGTCTTCCTCTTCAAAGAAAGGCACACCTTCTTCTGCCGCCGCGCCCTCCATGATGATGGAGGAAACGCAGGAGCCTAACAACCGTAAGCGTGCCACCCGCTACACGTATGATCCTTCGCTGACCATGGCCGTGGTGGAGGACAAGCCGCAGAACTGCCCCATCCGCATCGCGGGCAACGCCTATGAGGAAGGCCCCTCGCCCGTACGCGGCGATGTGAAGATCCCCAGCCTGCCATCCATCCCCAAAGTGGGCCCGCATGAGAGCGGTCGCTACCAGCTCGCGCAATGGATCTGCCAGCCCACCCATCCGCTCACGGCGCGCGTGATGGCGAACCGCATCTGGGCGCATCTGTTTGGCAGGGGCATCGTCAGCACCGTGGATAATTTTGGCATCACCGGCGCGAAACCCGTGGCACCCGAGTTGCTGGATTATCTCGCCGTGCGCTTCGTCGAGACCGGCTGGTCGCCGAAGAAATTTATCCGCGCACTCATGCTCAGCCACACCTACCGGCTCAGCACCGATGCCAATGCGCAGGCCTTTGAAATCGATCCCGCGAACGACCTGCACTGGCGCATGACGCCGCGCCGCATCGAGATGGAGGCCCTGCGCGATTCCCTTCTACAACTGGAAGGCGAGCTCACTTTCGACCGTCCGCCTGGCATCCAAGTGGCAGGCACCGGCGGCAAGGGCAACACCGGCCGCACCGCCAGCCTGCTCAGCACCGAATCCAACTACCGCACCATCTACCTGCCAGTGCTGCGTGACCTCCTGCCGGAGATGCACGAGACCTGGGACTTCCCCAATCCCACGCAGATCAAAGGCCAGCGCGATG
>JAQGPI010000345.1 GCA_028293175.1 Verrucomicrobiaceae bacterium
ACCTCGTAGCCATCCATTCCCGGCATCATCACATCAAGCAGGATGAGATCGGGGACTCGCAGCGCCAAGCGATCAAGTGCCGCCGGACCGCTGCCTGCGGTGACCACCTTATAGCCCTCGCCCGCTAGAGTTGCGTCGATCAGTTCGAGGTTTCTAGGCCGGTCATCCACTGCAAGGATGGTGCCCTTTCGTGGCAGGGACGCCACTTCGATTAGGGCTCCGGGATAGTGGTAAAGGCGCGTTCCTCCGAAGGCTCGCCCAGATTCACTTCCGATTCACCGACTGAAGGGGCCGCAATCATGGGACGGTTGTCTTTCTATCGCTGAATGATCGCCGCATTGCGGCGTGAAGGTGAATGACTAGCCCTGGTTTGGGCGCAGTTTCAAAAGGACTTGGCTGGCATTCCACACGCGGAGCATCGCCTGCTCCAAGGTATTAACGTCCACCGGCTTCGTGAGGTGATCTTGAAATCCTGCCTCCTGGCTTTGTTTTAAATCGCTGGCCATGCCGTACCCGCTGAGCGCAATGCCGCACAAGCGGTGCTTGGCTTTTAGATCACGCATCAATTCATGGCCGGAGCCATCGGGAAGACCGAGATCTGAAATGACGATGTCAAAGGTGCCCTGGTCCGCAATGCTGCGAGCTTCGGCAAGAGAAGAGGCGGCGGAAACGCTATGGCCGCGATGCGTCAGTAGACGCTGCAGGGTCACTCGGCTGGCTTCATGATCCTCTACAAGCAGAACGCGCAGGGGAACGCGTTTGGGCGGGGGGGGTGGCAGCTTCACCCGGCCTGAATTGGTCAGGGGCGCCAGCGGGATTTCCAGATGGAAGGTGGCCCCCTGGTCGCGGCCCTTGCTTTCCGCCCATATTTTGCCGCGATGCTCGTGCACCAGATGCGCGGTAATGGCGAGACCCAGTCCGACTCCGCCGAAGCGGGGTTCAGCCGCTTCTTTGCCCTGGCTGAACGCATTGAAAATCTGCGGCATTTCCTCTGGGGTGATGCCGAGGCCGGTGTCGGAAATATCCACCCGCCAATTGCGATAGTCCGAATAGGACCGGATGGTGATGCGGCCGCCCGAGGGCGTGAACTTTACGGCATTTTTCAGGATGTTCCAGAACACTTGCTGCAACCGCACACTGTCGGCACAAACATAAGGGCTAGGCGTGCAAAACGAGGCGTCCACTTGGATCTGCTTGGCATGCAGGTCACCGCGGAGAATTTCCAGGCTGTGCTCGATCAAAGGATGCGGGTCTAGGTTTTCGAACCTGAGCACCATCTTACCGCGTGTGATGCGGGTGAGATCGAGCAGGTCGTCAATCAGCCGCGCCTCGAGCTCGATGTTCTTGCGGATCATGGCGCAATCCGCCCGCGTCTGTGCTGGCAGGTCCGGTGAATGCTCCATGGCGGCGGCGAGCATGAGCACGGGAGACAAGGGAGTCCGCAGCTCGTGGCTCAATGCCGCAAGAAACTCGTCTTTGGCGCGGCTCGCAGATTCATTGGCCTTGCGGATAGATTCAGACGCCAGTTTCTGATCGTGAATGTCAATCGCAGCACCGATGTAACCCTCAAAGCTACCGTCTTCCGTCATTCGTGGCGTGCCCCGATCGAGCAGCCAGCGATACTCACCGGTGTGATGACGCAGACGGTACTCCATCTCAAAGGTCTGGTATCTCTTGAAGGCGTTGCTGTAAGTTTCCAGGCAACGATTCAAGTCTTCGGGGTGAATGTTATCAGACCAGTCAATATCTAGCTCCTCATCAAGGGTATGGCCGGTGAAATCAAGCCATGCCTTGTTGAAGTAATTGAACCGTTTGTCCGGGCCAGCTAGCCAAATAATGACGGGGGCGGCATCCGCCATGTGACGGAATCTTTCCTCACTCTCCCGCATGGCGGCCTCCGCTTCGATGCGCTCAGTGATGTCAGTACTGGTGCCAAACCAATAAGTCACCATGCCTTTGGCATCCCTCAGCGGAACACTGCGCGTGAGGAAGCGCCGATAGGTGCCGTCAGCTCCACGCAAGGGGCATTCGCATTCAAACGGCGTGCCACTAGCGACGGAATGTTGCCACTTGCCAGCCACTTCCTGCCTGCAATCCGGATGGTAAAGCTCCAGCCAGCCATCCCCTTGCAGTTCCTCCATCGTTTTGCCGGTGTAATCAAACCACCGCTGATTGTACCAGGCCATGGTACCGTCTCCTTCGGCCATCCACACCAGTTGGGGCAGGGTATTGGCCAGCATGCGGAAACGCTCTTCACTCGCCACCAAGTTGGATTGAGTGCGCTTGCTCGCCGTAATATCTCGAAGAATGAAGGCTGTGCCAAGGATCTCCCCGTCAGCCGTGCGAAGAGGAGAAGCACTGACAGATACCCATAGACGATGCCCTTCCTTGGTAATCCTTTCAGTCTCAAAGTCGGTGATGGACTCTTCTCGCCGCAAGATGGCTCGTAAATGGCCGTCCTCATCGAACCTGTCAGATGGAACAATTTTTGAAAGTGCGTGGCCGGTCATTTCTTCCATCGAAAAGCCGAGCAGACGTTCCGCACCCGAATTCCAAGTGGTAATCCTCCCGTCGAGATCCTCGCTGATGATGGCGTGGCTGAACGAGTTTACTATGAGGCCAAGGAAATCTGTTGGAGGTGTTCCTTCCACTGATTGTTCCTCCGTGGCCCAGGAATTGTCGCTACTCGTGAGGCGTTCGGGCGCAATGATCCCTGGGGGATCTTGTTGTGCGACGCAGGGAGACATCTTGGGGACTCGGCACGGGGTAAAGTTCCAGGGCGCTTGGACCACCCACGCTATACGCTTCTCACCCGCTGAACGGATGTCAATGCGGCGCTGAAACTTGCGACAAATTCGGGTGCTCCATGCCTGCCCTCTCCGCGTCAGACGAAGAGAAAAAAGTAAGGTCGCTTGCGGCGTGCCGCCTTATTTCGCAGAAGCTTCCTGACGTAGTTGCTCCAATCGCGACAGCCGCTTCTCAACGGGCTTGGCTACAGCGGTGGCCTTGACGGCGGCAACGGTGGCGGCCACAGGCTTCGGCGGCGGAGCTTTGCGAACAGGATCAATGCGGAGCACCGAACCGCTGCCTACCCGATGGACAGAGATGCCGCCTGGAACCGGTACACTCACCTGCACAAACAGGTTGGCTTGCTTGCCCATGGGGGATTTTTCGGTGGTAACCACTTTGAAAACGGCTTCCTGAGTGTCTTTGTTGATCTTGGTCGGGAGGATTTGAATGGTGTCGGGCACACCGATCACACGTGCTTCGGCTTCGCCATCGAAAGGCAACGGATGCTCCAACTTGCAAACCATTTCAGTTTCCTTGCCCTGCTCCACGGCTGTAAGCGCCATGGTTGGAGCGGTTAAACGGGCAGGAGCGGTCTCAATCTGACAGAATGGCGATGCATTATACATTCGGCCTTTTCCGCCCTCAGCCTCGCCCAGAACCGTAAAATCCCATTTTCCGGGAGGTGTGGCACCGTTGGCATCGAGAACGAAGGTGCATTCGGTACCGCCTTCAGCGATAGTCTGTTCGCCGAGGGAGGTGACACCCGCTGGCCTACACATAAGGAACACGCGGATAGGGGCCTTGAAGCCTTCCTTGCGCTTGGCCACCACTTTCATTTCCATTACTCCACTTGCAACCAATGGCGCGGTTGGCTTGACGATTTCCAGGCTGTAAGGCACCTCTTCCACCACCGCCACCGGCAGCTTGTCGTCGATCTCAGTGTAGAAGATAACGTTGCCGTTGCGGACGATATCGAATTCCTGGTTCAAGTAACCGGTGACCTTTTGGGCAGGATCAAGCGAGGCGAGAGTGATCGGCACGGCCACACCGGCCAAGGGCGCATCGGGAGCTGCCTGGAAGAGCAGATTGATGCTCGAAAGGTCTTTCGACAGAGTGCTGGTGATCAGCTTCACTCCCGCAGGCAGTTTTGGCATTTCGAACTTCATATCGGCCGAGACGGCAGTCCGGGTGATATTCACCATGGTAGCGTAATAGCCTCCCTTTGGCACAGCGATGAACTGGCGCAAATGGCTGTCGTTCACGCTGTAATTGGGAGAAGAGAATTTCACGCTTGGCTCCGAGGCGGCCATCTCGATCCGATACACAAAGGCAGGGCCGCCACGTTCCAAATGATCCGTCACGCGCACGAAGTAGTTGCCATCCGCAGGGATGGTCACTGCGAACTTGCTGTCCAGACGCCGACGGCCTCCGCCATCATCGTTGTTGGAGAGATTGCCTCCCTTTTCGTTTTGTAGTGTGACCACGCTGTCGAGCGGTGAACCCAGCGCCTGGGCGAAGGCCTGCACTTCCAGCTTCATGCCCTTCTTTAAAGCCACCTTAAAGAAGTCAATGTCGCCGGGCTTCTCGATCACGCCATTCAGAGCAATGGGATCGCCTGCGGCAATGGAGGCTGTCGCGGCGGTGTCATTGGGCTCCACTTCGAGGGCATTATCAAAATTCACGATTCGGAAGGGATTTCCCGAGGGCGGTGTCTCGTTAGATTTTGGTAGCAGCATGAAGCCGGGATCAAGTTCCGCGGGGATCTTCACCTCTTCCTCATAGGTGTCTCCAGCCTTCTCAACGAAGCGAACCTTTTGAGCGGTTCCAGCCTTGCCGCCAGCCGGGTAGACGACATCTGGACGGTTGAAAGAACCGATGTGCAGACGGTAATAACAGTTGCCGTTGCCTTGATAGGAGGATTCGCGCACCATGATGGTATAGTCGCCATCCTCAGGCGCAACAATGCTCACATAACCATCCTGGCGATGCAGAATAGTGTCGTCAGAAGCGCCCAATTCAAAGCGACCCTGGTTCAAGATGGCAATATAGGGGTCGAAATTGGTATAGCCCAGACGCAGTCCGTCGATTTCAATGGCGATGCGCTGGCCTTTCTTGGCCGTGAGGCGGTAGTAGTCCACATCTTCGCTTTTCACGATCCCTTCGATGGTCTGGTTGAAGCCCACCACCTGCGGAGTGCTGAAGTCATCGTTAGGCTCCTTTTCCTCGACATTCGGATACTGGCCCACGAAGAACTGGCGGGCATGGGAGATGCCTGTCTTTGTGCGGATGCGGATCATGTGGTTGCCCAGCGGCACGTCAGAAGCTATGGCAATCGTCGTGGTCACCGCAGCCGGAGTCACCTTGTCCACGCTCTTCAACGTGAAGCCTGGGGACATAAAAACGAAGCCCTCAAAATCATCCAATTGCGATCCGGTCACCACCAATTGCGTTTCCGTGCCGCGCTGTGCGCCGTTGGGTTTAGTGGTGGTAAATGTTGGATAGGCCGCCCAAGCAGGAGCAGCCATGGCCACGGCGGCAAGGATCAGTTGGCCGGTGCGGAAAGTGCGAGAAATAGCAGAGTGCATAGGGAAGAGAGGGCGAGCCCTTGGTTCGTACGTCCGAAATCAGGCAGAAATTTCTCCCGCGCACGAATAAGGGGCCCAGACCTGCCGAATCGCCAAAACCATTGTCTACTGTTTGCGGAGCTTGCGGCTTCCTTACGCCTCCTGCATGTTCCGGGGCCGATGCATCGCCCTAAAATCAGCCATGGTCCGCAGCTTGTTGCCCTGCTTTGCATGGCGGTAGCCCATGCAGGCATGGCGCAGGTCGACACCGCGTTGGCAGTGCGCTCCCTGAGTGCAGAGCAGGCGAAGGAAGGCTTGCCAGTAAAAATGAAGGGCACCGTGATCCTGATCGAAGCCCCAGGCACGGTGTTTGTGCAGGACGCGACGGCTGGCACTTTTTTTCGCACCAAACTGCCGGTCGCGGATCTGTCCGAAGGGGATGAAGTGGAGGTGCAGGGCAACACCTTTCCCGGCCTTTATCTTCCTGGGATTGAGCTCGGTTCCTATCGAGTTCTCAGCCACGGAACTCCGGTCGAAGCACGAGCAGTGACTTACGATGAGCTCGCTTCGGGCCGTTTTCACTATCAGCGGGTGCAAGTGGAAGGAGTGGTGCGGTCCGTCTCAGCGGCCGACGAAACACGTGCTATTCTGCGCTTGGCACTTGGATCGCGAGTGGTGGAAGTGCGGGTGGATCGCCCAGCCGCTGGGTACGAATCGTTGGTCGATGCCACCGTTAAAGTCCAGGGCCTCGCGGCAGGCACGATCAATGACATGCGCCAACTGGTGCAGCCCTATCTTCGCATTGGCGGCTGGCAGGGGGTCTCATTGGGGAAGGCGGCAGCAGCAATCGAAGAGCTGCCAGTGGTGCCTGCTGACAGCCTTTTGCGCTTCAATCCGAAAGGCGAATCTGGGCACCGGGTGCGGGTGAATGGGGTGGTGACGGCGGTCTTTAACGACGGGCTGTCCTTTATTAGAGACAATGAGGCGGCGGTGG
>JAQGPI010000349.1 GCA_028293175.1 Verrucomicrobiaceae bacterium
AGCCCAGACACGCACCTTGATGCTGAAGGAGGCATTGCGCACACGCTCGTGGCGCCGCACGGCATCCGTGATGCTGCGCTGCACTTGTGAAGCAAAGTAACCGTACTTGCTGCCACCTTTACGGCCAATGCCAGAGCCTACGGAGCCATTGCCCTGGCCCGGCTTATAGCTTCCCAATCCAGCCATGCCAGGACCGTCACCGGTGAGGCCGGTGGAGATCGGTGGCGGTTCATCAGCAGGTTTCGGCTCTTCCGGTTTCGGTTCGTCCTTTACCTCTTGCTGGGTGATCATGTCCTGCTTGGGCGGCTCCGGCTCTTCCACTTTTGGCGGGGGAGGCGGAGGCGGTGGAGGAGGAGGGGGCGGCGGAATGCTCACCATCATGAGATTCTCACGCGGCTTCACCGGACCAGCCGAATCGAGCTTCAGGCTCTTGGATGCGAAGTAACCGCCTGCGCCAATCGCAATGACGAGCACAGGCAGCAGCCAGCGATGGCGCTTGAACAGGCCGTCGTCTTCATCGTCGAAATCGAATTTGCTCATGGTTGAATAAAGCGAAGTAGGATTGACCTCACTTGTTAGGCTTGGTAGCTAAGCCCACCTGGGAGAATCCCTGGCGACCAAGCACATCCAGGACGTCCATAATGATCTGGTACTGCGTCTGGCTGTCGCCACGGACAATCGCGGGAGAGTCCGGGCTTGTGGCTCTCACAGCGCCGAGTTTGGTTTCGAGCTCACTGACGGAGGCAACGACAGTGGCGTTGAGCTTGATGTTGCCCTGATTGTCCACGGTGATCGCCTGAATCTTGGGCGCGTCCATCTTCTTGGCCGCCGCATTGCTGGCCTTGGGCAGGTTCACCTTCACCCCCTGCACACCTGCGGTTGTCATGATGATAAAGATCAGCAGCAGGACCAGGTAGAGATCCACCATGGGCGTGACGTTGATGTCATCGTATGATTTGTTGTCGGCCTGCATAGTGGGCTAGCTCCGCGATTCGGGATAGGCTTCTGCCATCTTGGCAATGAACTCGTCGATGAAAGTCTCCATGTTGCTGACCGCATCCTTGATGCGAGAGCTGAGATAGCTGTAGGCAAATAGGGCTGGAATGGCGACAGCAAGGCCTGCCACCGTGGCGAGCAGGGCACCAGCGATGCCCGGTGCAATGGAATTGACCTCCACCTGGCCCGATTTGGCAATCACTGCGAAGGTGATCATCACGCCAATAACGGTGCCCAGCAGCCCAAGATAAGGACCGCCCGCAATGCCGATGGTAAGAAAGACCAGCTTGCTGTTGAGGCGCTGCACCTCGCGTACCAGTCCTCCATGAAGGGAAGCCTTGATCGCGGTGATGGAGCGGCTGGAAAGGCCCTTGGCCCCTTCCCTCGCGCCTTCGTGGCGTTGGCGGATCTCCTCGGAGCCCAGATGGTAGATGTGATAGAGTGGCGAGTGGCGCATGAGCCTCTGAGCCTTGCCGCTGATGTTGCCGCCCATGGTCTTGATGCTCTCCGCATCACCGTGGTCGATGGCTGTGAGATCGGATGAAACCTTCTCCCAGCGTTGCAGGAAAGCGGCGGTGGCCCGACCGATTTTGTTGAGGTAAAGCAGCTTGGCGATGGCCACTCCCCAGCCTACCACAGCCAGCACGGCGCAGAGCACGATCACTACCCAGCCATCAAATGTGAGGCTGCTGGAGATGTCTTTGATCAGCGTGAGTTGCTTCGCCAGTTCTCCTCCTTCATGAGCCTCCGATGCTTCATCGGCACCCATCACTGCTAGCTTGGCCGCTTCGCTGCCAGTGCCCTGGCTGCGGGCGGCGAACTGGAGGTAACCGGCGCCGCGTTCTGTCTTGGAAATCTCAAGCTCATCCAGTTCGCCCACGAATCCGGTGCTGCCCGGAGCCGAGTCTTTGCCGATCAAAGCGGAACCGGCCAAGGCGGGCAGGGTGGCGGCGAGCGTGCCATAGGCAGTGCCGTTGAGATATACTGTCACAGTGCCGCCGCCAGTCACCACAGCCAGGTGCTGCCACACGGCCGGAGCGACTGGTGCGCCGCCAGATGAGCGTTGCTTGTTGATTGCCGCAAACGGAACACCGTTGTCGATGCCGATGAGGAATTCATTCGCACCATCACGCCGGCTGAAGATAATAGCATTTGCCTGCGCTGCGGCCGGCCTGATCCAGGCCGACCACGTGAGTGCCGAACCCGCCGCCCACACCATCGACGGCGCTTCGGGAATTGTCACCGCAGCCTGGCCCAGCAGGCGCAAGCCACCGCCGGCCAGTGCTCCGTTTAACGGCGGGCTTGTGTTTTGCAGGCTTATGCCGCTGGCGGAAGAGTCTGCAGCCACGGAGGCGGCCTCGCCAAAATGATACACTGTAACTGTATCCGCATCATACGTGCCCTTGGCATCCTCTGCTTTCACAGCGTCGGTTACATTCCCATAGTACATCCAGAAGGTCTTCAAGGCGGAGGGCCCGACCTCGGGTACCTGTACCCAGACATAGGCTTCATTGAGCAGGGAATCCCACCGCTCAATGTGATGTTTGAGCACAGTCTTACCATCCTCAGCAACGAAACGAAGGTCACTGCCGTCTTCCTTGGCGGCTAGGAAATTGAAATCACCATCATGCAGGCGGATCAACAGGGGCGCAGTGCCTACCGGCGCTGTGATGGCTGAGCCTTTGTCCGTGGTGTCGATCGTGATTTTCTTGCGCACCGGCCACTTTACATTCCACCAAGCCGCCTTTTCTTCGCCGGCTTGAGCGAGCGTTGTGACCGCGAAAATCAGAAGTAATAGGTGAAGGAATCGCATGAAATAAACGGGGAAAAAGGCTAGAAATCCAGCCAGAGCCGGAAGGTGAGAAGCACGTCGCCAGATGACACCACCCCTGCATCCACAAGCGGCAGGCCAAGGTCGAAGGAACCGTTGAAGTGATCGAACAGCCGTACATTGCTGCCAATGCCGATGCTCAGCATGTCTGTGTTCGGTTGCTGCTCCTTCAAGGGATCGCTGAGAGAAAGCCTGCCGCCTTCAATAAATCCGTACACTCGCCATTCGCGTTCCGGCTTGTCTTTGTTCTTCGTCGTGATGAACGAGGGGCTACGCAGCTCCAGTGTGCCAAAGATGCCGTGATCGCCCAGCGCGGTGCTTTCCAGATAGCCGCGTACACTGCCCAATCCGCCGCCGGCGAACTGCTCGCTGTTGACCAAGGGAGCAGAGCTTGCCTGACCTTGCAGGCGGGTGAATAATTGCAGCCCGTGCGGCAGCTCATGGGTGTGGGAAAGATCGCCACGCAGATACAGGTAGCTGCCTGTGGAGTTGTACCGCTTCCGGTCAAACTCGTCTTTGTCGCTGCCAAGGCCGCGCGTATGAAAGTTCAGCGCCAGATTCAAGTCCGTGTCGCCTTTGGCTCCGGCCCAAGCGGCGGCATAATTGACAGAGAAGGGATAATAGGTGATGGGCGTGAGCGTCCTTTCCCCAGCCACAATCACATCTTCATCGAAGTGCTTGTAGTCGATGCCGAAGCTCAGCGAGTGATTGAACTTGTCCTGTCCCGGCAGGCTACGCATGAAGCGTATGCCGTAAATTTCGCCGCGCCCGGCCACGGCCGTGCCGCTCAGCGTGCTGACATCGCTGTCTTGCTGTGTCGCCTGGAGCATTACGCTCCACTCCTCGTCCAATGGCGCGAGGTAGTAGGCACCGAACACCTCAGCATCATGGAGGTTTTCAGGCGCTATCTGAAAATTGAAGCCCAGAGTATGACCAAGCTGCCAGAGGTTGCCATAACTGAGAGCTCCATTCAGGCGAAAAGCGCTCGTGTCCGGGCTATAGCGGTTATTCAGTTCCAGGCTGCCATGCAGGGGCAGCTTGTCTTCTACCTTCAGGTCGATATCCACGGTGCCAGGCACCACGCCAGGCTTGAGCTCGGGGGTTACCCGGCGGTCTGCGGAGCTGTTAAGCGCAATCATGTCCCGCTGCACCTTATTGAAGTCTGGCACACTTCCTTCCGCCAGGGACGGTGCCTTGCGCTTAATGGCGGCGATATCAAAATAACGCGAGCCACGCACGCGGAGACGCCCCACACTGGCTTCAACGGCCTCAAGAAAGATGATCCCGTAGCTGCCGTCCTGTGACGGCACATTAATGCTCACCGTCTGAAAGCCTTTGTCGTGATAGGCTTTTTCAAGTGCCGCACGCGCCTGCTCGATGTCCTCGGTCGTGCGGCCGGGACCTAGAAAGGGATAAACGGCGGTCTCAACTTCGAGTTGAGCAAGTTGCTTCACACCCTGTACACGGTACTCCTGGATATAAAGGGTGGCAGCGTCCTGGGCATGAACCCTCGGAGCTGCCGGACTCAGCCATAGCCAACTAAGTATGGCTGAGAAAGCGATGCGGCGGTGAAGCGTATGGAAAGCGGTTGTCATGGTCGCTTGGCAGTTCCGTTGGTCTCGGTCACTGCCAGCAGGGAGTTGGCTAAAAAATCGGAGGAGATGAAAGGGACGATGGGTGTCGGGACGGTCCCCCATCTGGAGGGCAGACATCAGGGGCTATTTTGGTACCACCGCGCCTCCGTCAGTGAGGCGTCGCACAAACACCGTGGCATCATCAAAGAGACCACCGCCGGAAGGAGCATCCACGTCCTTGATCTGGTCGCGCAAGGCATTGGCGAAGGTCAGCTTGTTGCCAGACAAGCCTGATTGCGGCTTGAGAATACGGTTGTATACCCAGGCAGTGTAGCTGCCGTTCTTCACATTGGCCGTGGTATTGGCCACACCGTTGAAGCTAAGGGCTACACCCCGACTTGCGGCCGGGACGACGCCATTGCCGCCCAGAATTCGATTGGCCGCATCGCCAGGCGTCACGTAGCCGATGTAGTAGCCCGCCGTCGCATTGGGATAGAGGAACAGGTTCTGGTTGGTGTCCGCATCGAAGTACTGGCTTTTGTACGCGTTGACATCAAGGGTGACAGTGAGGTTCTGCGCCACCAGAGCGCCCGAGCTGTAACCACCACTGGCAAGGGGCACAGCGAAGGTACCGGGCTGCTGGGCGACAGGCCACAGTTCATGACTGCTCGCCACGCCGCCGTAAACGATATTGCCCGCGCCTGTGGTAGTACCCGAGACTGCCGGGAACCACTGGCGGACCTGGGTGGTAGTGCCGAGACCGATCTCAGTGTGTGCGCCATAGCGCTGGCCAGCATCAGTATTGCGGCCCAGGGCATAGACCATCTTGTTCTTGTCAGTGGCCCAATCCCCAGTGAACAGCGCAAGTGACACCGCACCTTGGGTATAAAGCTGGCGGGCAAGCTGCGTGGTGATGTTCGGGACGAACGATGGATTCGAACTCGAAGGCGAGCCAGGGAACCCCGGACTGGCGTAGAAACCGAGCGGGGTAATGCCGACGATTTCTTCCACCAACTGGCTATAGGTGTTACCCTGGAACAAACCGTGAAACGGCGAAGTGGACTGGAAGTTGGTGGAAAAACCAAAATCTGCCTTGGCTACTTCATAGTCGGCGGGATTGCTAGAAGTCAGAGGATTGTTCACTCCTCCTGATCCTGTGCCATCAGTAGCAACGAAGCGCTGGTCGATGGCACCAGCCACAGCCGCAATACCCGCCAGGGCACCTGAATAGGACACCTTGATGATCACCGGGCTAGCGTTGTAGGTACCATTCCATGCACCAAAGTTAGAGCCGGTGGCCACTGACAAGGTCGACGGCGTGCCTGAATCCGCCGTGCCGCCCACTCCCCGGTAAACCCAGGAGGACAGCAGTTTGGAAATGGCGGTTTGCGTAGCGGTACGGTCACCGTTTGAGGCCACGATGCGGATCGTCGTCTGAGCAGAGGCCGGGCTGGCAAAAGCTGTCAGTACCAACATGCCCGCGAGCAGGAGGTTGAATGTCTTGGTTTTCATAAAGCAGGAATAAAATGGACGTTGAAAAATTGTTTTGAGACAAAGGCATTACTTATGGTTCAGACTGACGCCGCCTGACTCGCCGGTGCCATCGATGACCTTGGGCGAAGCGGTGAGGAAGTAGCCGTAGGCCCCGCCATTCGCGCCCTTTTGGATGATCTTGCCCTTGTAGGCCGGCTTGGTGCCATCAGTGTGGGTGAACGTGCCGCTAATGTCACCGGTCGTCGGCGCCAACGTGAGCACGTAGCTAGGATTGGTGACAGGAACTTTGGTCACCGCATTCGCGGCACTGATGTTCACACTCTTGGTCTGGGTACTGGTAAGCTTGCCATCGCTGAAGGCGAGCGTGGCATTGCCGAGCACTCCATTCACTGGGGGCAGGCCAGACACTACACTCGCGTT
>JAQGPI010000359.1 GCA_028293175.1 Verrucomicrobiaceae bacterium
AACTTTGATTTTCTTGCACGTAAATAAGTGTGCTAATTGCCTCCAGATCGCGCGGTGACTTGGCATTTAGCTCACTTGCAAAGTCCACCCAGGCAGGTGAAACTGTAGCACCGACCTGATCGAGGAGTTCTAATAATTTGGCTTCGGGTGTGAATTGTGAGGTCGGAAACTGCCCACCTACAGGCGTTTCCGCGATCAGGCCATCATGTTGAAAAGACTGTAGCGAATCCTGCAACTGCTCAGAGAACGGGCCATAATGGTGGTAGCCAAAACGCACCCCAAAGGGCACACCGAACTCCTGGAGGATGTGAACCATCTTCTGGAGTTTCTTGCGACCTTCGACATGACTGACGCCTTTGAAAAGAATGCCAAGTTGAAGGAGGGTATTCATGGGAAGAGTGGCAAATCGGGTTGAGAAGACTTTAAGGTATCTTTAACTATTCTGTCCATTTCGTTTTTTAAAGCGGGCTTGCAGTATAATCGTCGCAACCGAAATCTTTGGCCGATAAGCATTTGAAAAATTGCTGAAACCTCCGCCACAGGCGTCGCGCGATTGTGCGTTCCGCCATCTGAAAGAAGAATCGAGTTGGCAAGTACACTCTCATCATAGCCCTCAGAGTCATAAATTTTTGTCGCTGGGTCTGGCCCTTTGTAGGGGGTGAATTCCCCGGGGTCCAGTTCCCATTGCGAATTCCCCTCATTTTGAAGATCAGCTTCCAGTCGCTGACGAAGCAACGCCTCTTGGTCCGCCGCAATGTCCTCAGGTAATTCCACTCTAGCCAGGACCTTCTTTCGTTCCAGAAACCCTGCTGCCAGATCTGCCAGCCAGCGGTGCTGTAGCATTCGCGAATCCCGCCATACAGAGAAAGCGGTAAACATCAAAGGCTCATCCAGGCGAAGGAACTGCGCGTGGTCCACCTTCCCTTTTTCCCTTAGATAGACTTTCACCAGATCGGGAGTTCCCTCCGGTAATGCATCCTCAGCAGCCAATCTCGCCGCCTCACGGATAAGACAAAGGAAAACAGCCTCCCAGCGGCGAGTGCTCTTGTGGTAATAGACTTGTAAACTCATGTGCTGCCGCGCCAAAATGAGCTGCTCAGCCGCTTGAAGCCCCCGTTTCTTGTCTAGGCACAACCGCCACAGTTCAGGATTTTGATGGTCCGATGAATACGAACCGATGCACAGGCTATTGAGTATCCATTCGAGATCAAATACCCCGTAGCTCACTCCAGCGAAATGAGAGTCGCGCACGAGGTAATCCATTCGGTCCGCGTCGAGCTGGCTGCTAACAATGTCTTGGAGGAAAAGAAAGGGAAACTTGTGGTCGATCACCTGCCGCACTTCCTGTGGATTGATAGCATTGTTCTTGAGAGCCATCCAAATACCACCCTCCTTCTCCATGATCATGTCCTTCGTCCGTTCCTCGTGGTCCTTCACGCTTTTGAACGCACGCTCCATCAGATGAGAAAATGGACCATGACCCACATCGTGGAGCAGAGCCGCAGCCTTGATCGTTTGATGATGCCTCTCCACCTGGTTTCCTATGATGCTGTCATGATAACGGGTCTTCAGCACTTCAAGAATCCGCGTGGCAACATGCAACACGCCCAGACTATGACAAAACCGTGAATGATCGGTGCCAGGGAAGGTCAGGCTCGCCACACCTAGTTGCCTTACGCGGTGAAGGCGCTGAAATTCAGGCGTGTTAATCAAGTCTGTGAGAAACTTGTCCTTTGCACTGATCTGGATCAACCCATGAACAGGATCCCGGAAAACTCGATCACGGTGAAATTCAGGGGGTTCGGCCATGGTAATTAATCAGATAGTTAAAGGCGCGTGATCTGCACGCGCACATTTTCAACATGTGAGACTGTCGGTTAAGCAGCAAGCAGCGCAACCACAAAAATAAGTAAATAACGTAAGTAAAGAAAGTGTTGCTCAGGGCAGGAAAGGAGAATGGCAAGGGACGCATGAAGGCCATTTCCATCTGATGGATCCCCGCCCCTCGCATGGGGCGATGGGCAACAAGAACGATGCGTTTAACAATGCTGAACGGGCATTGCTTTGTTACGCACAGAGCACAGTGTCAGTCTCATGCCTCGCCTGCGCGCCATCCTCTGTCATTTGGGAGCCCTGTTTGCAGGCGCGGTTTTTGGGGTGCAGCCGGCGACGCGCCTTTACATCAACTACTCGCGCACTCCGCCGCCACAGGACTTGCTGGCGTATGATCTTTGCGTTTTGGACCCGCACGCCAAGGCAGACCTACATCCCGGGCAGGCTCTCGGGCATCGCTTCCTGGCCTATGTGAGTCTCGTGGAAGTGGCGAAAGGATCGCCCGCCGATGCCGCCGCCCAGAAGCGCGGCGTGCCTCATCTGGGAACCAATGAAGCCTGGGCCAGCACGGTGATGGATGTTACTTCCGCAGCCTGGCGGGCCTTTATCCTGGAAGATGCGGCGGCCGTGGCCCTGGACAAGGGCTACGACGGACTGTTCCTGGATACGGCGGACACTGTCTCACATTCGGGTTTCAAGGACAAGGCCCGTGCACGGCAAGCGGTAATCGACATGGTGAAGGCGCTGCATCAGCGGTGGCCGGGCAAGCAGATCATTCTCAACCGCGGATTCGACATGCTGCCCGATCTCGCCACTGCGCTGAACGGTGTAATGGTGGAAGGGGTTTATCAGGATTTTGATCCTGAGACCAAGCATTACCGGGCCGTGCCGGCGGCCGGCAGCCAATGGGTGGTGGCGCGGATCAAGGAAGCGCAGGCACTGAAGCTGCCGGTGTATGCCGTAGACTATGTTTCGCCTGCCAATATTAAGCTCGCAGGAGCGACGCTAAAACGGTTGCAGGCGCTCAACTGCGTGGGACTGATCACCACGCCTGAGCTGACGGGGACGATACTTGCGCCCATCGCCAAGCCTTGAGTGAGGACCGAGGGTGCTTCAGGGACTACTCATGCAAAAGTCCGGGCACCGAGCCGCGGGGCTGGATGGGCGGGCGACTGCCGTTCGATAATCTTTTGCAGATCGCGTGGGGCGATGCCATAGAACGAGCGGATTTCAGCGGCAAAGTGCGTGTAATAGCGGAAGCCAAGCTGGTCGGAAATGTCCTTCAAGGAGCAGCCCTCGCTAATCATCCGGCGAGCTTGTACGGCGCGGTAGTGGCGAAAGAACTCCTTGGGACCGAGGCCTACGACCTGTTCCAGCGCAGCCTTCAGCTGGAACACTTTCATGCCCATCGCCGCCGCAACTTTGGAGACGGAAAACTGAAGCTCTCGAGCGAGCTTGATGACGTCCCTTCCTTGAGGGTCACAAATTTGAAATCCCGAGCGCGTAAGATAATTGCGACTGGGGTTCGTGGAGGCTTTTATCCAAGGCATATCCGCAAACGAAAGTTTAGGTTTTTGTAGGTATAAACGTGAGTCTAGATGGGACTGAGTCGGCTTGCAAAGATTTAATTGGCCTTTAGCGTGTCTTGATTTCACGCCTTCGCTTCCCTTTCAATGCCGGACCCTTCTTCAAATCCCCTCATTCCCGACATTACAGTTAGCTGCAAAAACAGCCAAGGCACGGTCATCACTGCGAACGTATTGCGCCTCAGGCGATACTCGGTTTCTTTTGAAGTTTATAATCCTTATAGTATCCTCCAGCTTTCAGAAGTCCTAGGCGATTTCCGGATCCGGGTATCAGGCCGGTTGGTGTACAACGGCAGGGCCGTAGTATCGGGCATTGTGAATACCGGTTTTGTGCTGGTTTGTGAGGTTACTCTCGGCGGTGCATGGCTGGATGTTGATCTGCTTTCCGACCGCGATGGTTCCAAACCGCTCGCGTC
>JAQGPI010000149.1 GCA_028293175.1 Verrucomicrobiaceae bacterium
GGCATCGGTCTATGCAATGAACCTGAATGGGTCGCTTCGGGAGCGCCCTTGAGCATCTCCCGATGAGCGATGTTTGCAGAAAGCCTTTCAGTAGCGTCCGGGAAAATGTGGTGAGACATGTAGGACGCCTTCGCCTTCCAGCCCACAACAACCTCTTCCTTTGGATGGATCGAAGCCCGCACCATGGCATCAACAATTTTGCCAGGATCGTCCATAGCCGCCATGCGAGTTTTGTGCCCGCTGTAATTTGCCGCGTGCGTCCACCAAGGCGTGTCAACGGCCCAGGGCATAATGGTTGCGACGCTGATGGTTTTGATGCCGCTCAGGCGCAGTTCCTCGTTGAGGACGCGGCCTAAACTCAGAACGGCCGCCTTGGATGCGGAATATGATCCCTGATAGGCGAGAGGCACCTCGCTATCAATTGAACCTGTATTAACGATCGTCCCGTATCCCTGAGCCTTGAATAACCGGAGGGCGACGTGGCTGCCATAGATGACTCCCTTCACGTTGATGTCAATGAGCCGGGAATGATCTCGCAAGGGAATGTCGTCGAACCGCCCGATAGCGCCCACGCCGACATTGTTCATCCAAACATCGACGTGGCCAAACGCCCTGGTGGCCGCTTGAGCGAGACGATTGATATCCTCCGCCTTGGCGACATCTGTGGTGACCGTGATTGCCCGTCCTCCGGAGGCGCGGATATCAGCAGCTATTTTAGTGAGAAGGGCACCTCGAATATCAGCCAGTACAACATTGGCGCCCGAAGCGCCGAGCTTTAAGGCCACCCCTTTGCCAAAGCCGCTCGATGCACCTGTGATAACAAAGGTTTTATTCCTGATTCGTCTCTCGTCGCCGCTACTAACCTTCGAAGGTGAGACGCAGCCTGACAGTGCGCTGGCCGCAAAAACGCCGGAAACTAGGGTTACGAACGGAAATGATTTCATGATGAACCCAGTTCGCCATAAGACGACGGACTGGTCGCCTGACGGGCGCCTCATTCAGGAATGGTTGGCCCCGGAGATGTCAGACGATGGCGCCGCTGGACATGCGGCGGAGATGACCAAAGCAAAGTCCTGGGCACATTAGGCCCCGCCTTCCCGCACCACATAACAAGCTTCTTAACGTCCCGGTGTTACGGCTCAATCTTTGGAACTTTGGATGGCCGCATGCTCACGGTGCTCTTTTTTCTTGCCGCGCACCTTCGCAATGCCATAGTGGATCTCGTTACACGATGAGGCCAGGGGGGGAGGCGACAAACGGAGTCAATGCAAATTGGCAAACCGCAAAGCGCCTGCTAGCCCTGCGTGACAAGGATCTGGGGATATAGCTCAGTTGGTAGAGCGTCTCGTTCGCAATGAGAAGGTCAGGGGTTCGAATCCCCTTATCTCCACGCCCCTTAAATGACCCGCTTCGGCGGGTTTTTTTGTGCGTTGCCATGACGCTGGGTTCCTTATTCCACGAGCTTTCCAGATTGATTCCCGTTTGGCATCCATAATTTTCTACTTCCGTTCGACAAGGGCTGATTTGGTGCGTTCTTTGGTGCATGGCTTCGGTTTTTAAACGGCGTGGTAGCAAGCTTTACACAGCCAAGGTTCGGGCCTGGAATGCCGCCCTCGGAAAATGGGTGTGGGATCAGCAGCCTACGGGACAGACGGATGAAGCCAAAGCCATGGGTGTGGCGGCGGTGCTGGAGGGTGTGAGCGCGATGGCCAAGGCGGGCATGATGACCCGGGAAAAGGCCATGGGCGCGGTGAACGACATCTTGAAGCTGGCGGGCATGGATGCGCTCGAGCTCACCCCTTCCTTGGAGAGCATTGCCGAGGCGATCTTGCATGACCGGGAGATCACGCCTGGCACGTACAAGAAATACGACGGCATGTGGCGGGCCTTCAAAGAATGGGCTGGAGTGAAGATCAAGCGGGCGGCGGATGCGTGGACGGCGGGCGACTGCGTAGACTACTACCGGCACCTGCGAGCGGGCCTGGGCATGACGACGGCCAACCAGCACCTCAATTTTCTTTCCATGCTGTTTGAGCGGGCGATCGCGCTGGGCTACCGGGCATCAAATCCCACCGGGGCCGTGGAGCGGGTGCAAAACGAGGAGGTGAACAAGGGCACCATCAGCCGGGGCGAACAGGCGATGATCCTGCGCAGCATGCGCAAGGGCAAGCGAAAGGACTGGAGCCAGCTTGCGGCGTTGGGCTGGCACAGCGGCCACCGCATTCAGGATCTGCTCGATACTTCGAAAGAGAAGATCAAGGGCGACCTCATCACCATCAAGCCCAGGAAGAAGCGCGGCAAGGCATCGGCCCGCGTGGTCGTGTTGCCGCTGGCGAAATGGCTGGCGCGGGCGCTGGAGCGGATGGGAGATTTCCAATCGATCCGCAAGGCAGACAATCACAACGGACGAATCAGCGGTGACTTCATCGAGTGGTTGAAGCTGGCCGGCATTGATCCGAGACCGGTGCAGCGCAAGAAGCGCATCGTGCACGAGGTAAGCTTCCATTCGTACCGCCACTCGCTGACATCACGCCTGCTTGGCGCAGGCGTCTCCGGCGAAGTGGCCCGCATGGTGACCGATCACGAGAGCAAGAGTGCGCACAAGGTGTATCAGCACGCGGAGATTGAAGCGCTGCGCACGGCGCTGCGGAAGGCGCGGTGATTTCCACAACGAATAGCCTTGTCAGCTTGCATCCGGCATGGATAGGGTTTGCATGCTGATCTTTGCCTACCTTTTCGGGGCATTTTTTGCCTTCCTGCTCTTGAGCCGGAAGGAGATGTCCGGCTATGGTTTGGCAGCAATCCTTCTCTGGCCCCTGTACTTGCTGGTTATGATTCCGGCAGTTCTGTGGTGGACTGTTTATGGTCTTCTTCCACAAGAATGGAGCCAACTCCTAAAGATCGCTGTGGCATCCGCAGCCGTTGTGCTGGGAGTGGGGATCGCCTGCTTCAATGCAAGGTCATCCAGGGGAAAGGAAGCGCAGGTTCATCAAACACGGCCCTAGATACATTATATCACACTTCGGGCCGCTTGTTGCGCTTCAGCAGCTTCTCAAGGAACTGCCCGCGCTCGCCCACGCCGAGCTTGGTGAGGCTCAGGCACTTGGCATCGATGGCATCCTGCTCTGCTGGTGGCATCATGGCCATGGGCAGGGTGATCGAATGCGAGCCCTGGACGAAGGTATCGTAGCGTATCAAGCCTTTGATGTACGCATTCCAGGAAGGATAGCCGAGCTGGTTGGCCCGCTGCTCCGCCGCTGCGGCAAGGTCTCCAGGGAGTTTTACGCTGCGTGTTCTTGAGGCCATGATTCAGGAAGGTTTATTATCGGTAACACCCGGTGTTACCGGCAGACTGTTGCATGAATCGTAGGGGAGTGCAATGATGTTCATGTGAACACGTTATATCTCCTCACTCTGTCAGTTCCTCCGTCCACCTGGACGGTACCCGCCCTGATAGTCGCCGCATGGCCGATCACCCTGCATGCTTTTTGCTCTTACCACCAGAAGCCTTCTTGGGGGCCGGTGAGGCCGCGCCGGGACGGGGAATAGCGATGTCCTGTCTCACGAGATAGAGAAGATAATCTCTCACCGTGAGGAAGCCATTGCGAGCCCTTCTCCGCTCCAATTCTTCCCACTCTTTCAGGTTAAGAGGAACATCCCAGTCAGATGCGCCGCCCCCCGAACTGAAGATGGGCACGCCATCCACCAAGTGCTCAAGAAGCAGGGAGGCTGGCCCTGATGGAACCTGCCCTTTCTCCCAATGAGTCACGGCAGTTGTGGAGACGCGAAGAAGGGCAGCGAACTGACTCTGTGTCAGACCCTTAGACTCACGATATTGGCGGATAGTTTCGGCATTCACGTATGAATCATTCAACAAAAAATGAATTCCGCAAACTTTCTCTTGCATAATTAATGATTAACCAACTAATGAACCATGCAACAAAGCATCAAACCATGACCGCAACCATCCAGAATCTGTTTCGAGACTTGTCGCCAGATGAGCAGCGACTATTTGAGGCCAATGCGCGCATTGCCCGCCGGAAGCCGGGCCAACACTTGAAGGCAATCATTTTCGGGGAAAACACCGGTTCCCGTGCCAAACCGCGCGCCAAGAAAGACCCCGCGAAGTGAGTGCGAAAGCCTTCATCTTGAAAAAGCCAGACCAGCGCAAGCTGCGCAAAGCCCGGACACTCATTCTTGAGGTGCTGGAATCCTATCCGGTGCTGACAGGTCCCCTGGCTAACATGGACGATGAAGCGCGGCGGGCGATGAACGCCCTGTGCGATGCGCGGTCGCAGTGTGACCGGCTGGTGCCGCATGAGATGCTGAAAGGAGCAGCGGCATCCAAAACGCCATGATCTCGGGCCCGCTGCCTATCGGGCTTGTTGCTCACTTCCTCGGCAAGGATGTGCGCGAGATGCGGGCCCTGATCGATGAAGAGGGCCTGCCAACGCTGCCCGTGAACTCTCTCACGAAGCCGGTCTACAAAGTCTACTTCACGCCGCTGCTGTCGTGGATCAACCAGCGCGCCACCGGCCATCCGATGACGGCGGAGCAACTGGAAGCAGAACTGTCCCGCTGCCAGCAGGCGCAGTCGGCGAAGAAGGAAGCGACCAAAAAGAAAGGAACCAAGAAATGAGCTTCGAATCCATCATTCCACGGCAAGCGCCGGCCGATCTGGCCTACTACATCCGGGGCAGCAACAAGGATCCTCACCTGTCCATTGAGATCAGCGATGCGATGGCCGCCAAGCTGGGCATCGTGGTGGACAAGACGACGTGCGAATTGCAGGTGGGCACCGGCGACGACAAGGGCAAGGGCAGGCTGGCGCTCGGTGTTGGCAAGCGTGTGTGGCGCATCGGCAAGCTGAGCGGCACCCTGGGCCTGCGCTATCCCTGGGATACGAACGTGGAAGACGGCGGCTTCATCGGCCATCCCGAAGGCTGGGACCTGGAAGTGATCAGCATGGACGAAAAGGCCATCGTCTTCACCCTGCCATCGCATGAGAAGCCGGAGGGAAAGCCCGAATGAGCACGGCAACACCAGCTTCCCTGATTCTCGTGGGCGGGCCGAGCTGCGGCCTTCACGCCTTTCCGGCTGATCCATCGGCTGACTTCGCGGTCATCTACTATCCAGGCACGCCGAATGAAGCGCGCGCCGTCTACCGGCCACAGCCCGACGGCACCGCCCGGTACCTGCATGATGAAGGGAAGCAGAAACAATGAAGCGCCGCACTTTCTTCGAACGCCTCGCCGACTGGTGGGCAGGGCTGGCCTGGAACGAGCCCACTCCCCAGGAGCGCCGCGAAGCCCAGGAACTCATGGCCAGCATACGGAGGGCGCGGAAATGAGCGATACACCCACAAGCGAGAGCTACAGTTTTTCCACCTTTCAGGAGTTAGTTGATCGCGTGCCATCGGGACGCATCAGCGACTGCATGGAAGAGCTCGGCATCATGCTCCAAAGCACGAAAGCCATGATTGAGGTCACCGTCTTGGCGGCTGCTCATCTAGCGGGGCGGCCTGACTATGAGTTGCCTGCTCATGTCATGGACCTGCCGGAGGTGCTGACATGGACTGACGACGGCAAGAAGGAAATTCAGTCCACCATCAAAGCACCGGAAGGCATGGAGATGGGCGACATCACTTTGAAATTCAACGGAGGACAGCAGCCATGAAGGAAATAGCTTCTATCGCCGCCAACTTGTTCACCTCACACACCGCCAACGAAGAGGCTGTGTCTTGCGATGTGCCGCAAATCGAAGTGGTACTCATCGTGAGCGAGCCGGTTTATAAGTTCTTCGATCTAGAAGGTGGCAAGCAGGAGCTGCGAAAGGTCCGCGAAGCAACGCACTTCCGGTTCTGCGGCACTCCGCGCCAACTTCGCCAGATGGCCGACAAGCTGAACGAGTTCGCCTATGAGCGGGAACACATGGCCAAGGAAGTCACTGCCGCCTAATCACATCCCCAAAAAGGACACTATCTCCCACTATCCTACTTATGCCCAGAAATAACCGCCACCGGCTGAAGCTCCACAGCGACGGCATGAGCACCTTCCGCGAATTCTGCTGGCTGGCGTTTTGCTGGCTCATCATTGCCCTGGTGGTGTTCGTGTTTTGGCTGGTGGGCAAGCCCGCCGTTGCCTGCCTCGTGGCCATCTTCACCGCCGTTGCAGACGGCCCGCCGCCCGATGACGACGGCGACGATCTACCGCAGGAAATCCACTGCCTGCCTTTCACACACTCCCATTGATCCGGACCTGTCATGACGCACACCTACATCGACCCGTTGAACTCCGTCTTCCGCTTCGGCATGATCGAAGCCGAGGTTGAGTTCTACGGCGATGTGCACCGCGCCGATAGCGCGGATATCCAAGACTGGAGCTTCCTGCTCAACCATCCCATTCACGGGCCCATCGACATCACAGCGGACATGGAAGCTCTCGACGCAGCCATGACAGACGCAGGCCTTGCCGATGTCTTCCGGTCCCTTCACTGCCGCAGGGCCGCCAAAGACCGGCGCATGGCCGGAATCCCGGCCACGGGCGCGGGCTGAACCTGAATGCCACTTCTCAAACCATGATCCCTGATCAACCCACATTCACCTCCCGCATGAGGAAATCAGCGTTGCGCAAATCCGCCCTTCGCAAGTCGGCGCTACGCATGGTCAAATGGCGGGCCCGGCATCCAATGAAGTGCCGCTTCGATTGGGTGCGCAGTTCAGCGCGGAAGCGTGGCATTGCCTTCCTGCTCACCCTTGAGCAGTTCACCTCCTGGGCTGAAGAAGTGGGCTATCTGGAGCACTGCGGCGTGCGTGGTTACCACTGTGACCGCATTGACGCATCAAAAGGTTATGAGGCGGGCAATCTGCGGCTGCTTCATTATACCGCCAACTGTTCGAAGGGCGCCCGCTCCGAACGTGGATTGAGGAGGCCGCATGAACCAAGATGAACGCCTCCTCATCTTCCCCAACGCTTCCCCCGCATGTCTTGCGAGTAACGCTGGTGGTACCAGGCCGGATGCCAAGCTGGAACGCCATCCTGAGCATGCAGCACTTCACTCGCCACCGGCTGAAAAAGGACGTCCAGAGCGATTTCACATCCGCTTTGTCTCGGTCCGAAAACGCCTCATCGACCCGGACAATCTTAGCGAGAAGTGGCTGCTCGACTGTCTCCGATTTGCACAAGTCATTCCAGGCGATGAGCCGGAGAAAATTACCCTCGAAACCACCCAGCGCAAGGCCCGCAAGGGCGAAGAAGAGCACACGCTCATCGAAGTTTTCCTGATCCCAACCTAACACATAGCACACACCATTATGCCCAAAGCCGAACCTTACAATCCCATCGACAGCGCTCGCATCAACCAGATTGCCGCCGCTCTGGTGGAAATGATCCCCCGCAAACTGGCGGAGGGAGAAGAGCAGATGCGCCAAGACTATGCCCAAGCTGTGGAGGAAGCGCACCTGAACGAGGCGGACAAGCTGCCCAAGCTGAAGTTTGCCTTTGCGATCACCTACACGCCTGCCAGCAAGCTCACTGATGTGGATTTGAAATGGTCCGTCACACGCACCTTGAGTGAGTCGGTCGTTCTTGAGGATCCGGATCAATCCAAGCTGAAGCTATAACATGATCCAATCCACCCTTTTTGATAGCGAACGAATGCGCCTGCCTGATGCGCTCGAGCTGACTGCCGTCAGTCTCCGAGCCTATGGCGAGAAGTACGATCACTGGGTTATTGCATTCAGTGGCGGCAAAGACAGTTCGGCGCTGGTTACGGCGGTGGTGTTCTTGATCCTCACCCTGCGGATCAAAGCGCCGAAATCCCTGACGGTGCTCTATGCCGACACTCGGATGGAACTGCCGCCGCTGCACGCCACGGCGATGGCGTTGCTTGCGGAACTGCGCTTGCGAGGGGTGCACACTCAGATCGTGCTGCCAGAGATGGACAAACGGTTCATGGTCTATCTTTTGGGCAGAGGGGTTCCGCCGCCGTCCAACACCTTTCGCTGGTGTACCGGCCAGATCAAGATCACGCCCATGATGGCCGCGATTGAAGACTTGCGACAGAAGCATGGTCAAAAGTTCCTCGTTCTCACTGGCGTGCGGATCGGTGAAAGCGCAGCCCGTGATGCACGGATTGCCGTTTCCTGTGGCAAAAACAACTCCGAGTGCGGCCAAGGCTGGTTCCAAGAGGCAAAGAGCGATGCCGTTGCCGATACACTGGCACCGCTGCTTCACTGGCGATTGTGTCACGTGTGGGACTGGCTCACTCGACTTGTTCCGGATGAACTAGATCACGGCTTCCCAACGGCGTTGATCGCCAAAGTGTATGGCCAGGATGAGGACTTGGAGACTCACGCCCGCACCGGCTGCGTTGGATGCAATTTGGCAAGCCGCGATCTTGCGCTCGAAGCCATCATCAAACGAGAAGAGTGGAAGTACCTGCATCCATTGACGGAGTTACGCCCCTTGTATGCAGCGCTCAAACTCCCCTCCAACCGGCTACGTAAAGATGGCACGGAATCCCGCAAGGACGGGTCGCTCGTCGCGAACCCTTGCCGCATGGGCCCGCTCACCTTTGAAGCCCGCTTGTGGGGCCTCAATCGCGTTCTGGACATTCAGGCCCGCGCTGGCGTCGACCTGATCAACGCAGAAGAGGAGGCGCGCATTCGCGATCTGATTGCAGCCGAGACATGGCCGCAAGGCTGGGATGGAACCGAACCTCTGGCCAGCGTGCCGTTCGACAATGTCAATGCAGACGGAAGCATTCAACCCGTCATGCGAGAACTTTTGACTACATGAGGACAGCTCCTTCCTTCCAATTCTATCCATCGGACTTCTTGGGCGGCACCATCCACATGTCCGCAGAAGAGGTTGGTGCGTACATCCGCTTCCTCTGCCACCAATGGCATCAGGGCGGCCTGCCAAATGATCCCGCGAAGCTGGAACGCATCGCAGGCGTGAAGCGGGCAAAGCTCGTGGAGGTGTTGAAGAAATTCCCCCTGAACGAAGACGGCATCCTCAAGAACCAGCGCATGGAAGATGTGCGCTCAGGACTCGAAGAATTCCGTGGCCGTGGCAGCGCCGGCGGCAAACGATCTGCAGCGAAGCGCCAAGGCAATTCCGATTGGGGGAAGGAAATGGCCGCTAAACGCGCAACGAACAAACAACGAACGAGCAACGAAGCAGACGACGAAGCCGGGAGCGAAGGCCCAACGAACTCTCAGTCTCAGACTCAGTCTCACACTACTCCTAACGGAGTAGAAAAAGAAAACGCGGGCGTGCGGGAAAGTTCGTGGCCTTTGCTGGAAGAGGTCAAGGCCTACGCTCCGACCATCATGGCGACGTCGGATTGTGCCGAACACTTCTGGCATGCCCAGGAGCAAGTAGGCTGGGTGTACAAAGGGCAGCCTGTCAGGGACTGGAGACCGGGATTCCGCAATTTTTCTGTCACCTGGAAGGCGAACGAAGCTCAACGCCGCAAGGCTGGCGGAAGCGGGAATCCGAAACACCCAGCCTACGATCCGAAGGCTGCAACGCAGGGACTTACCCCGGCCCAGATCCTCGAATTCTGACGCGAATCATGCAAACCATTGAAATAGCTCTCGACCGCCTGCTGGCCCGCATCGCGGAGCAGTCTGGAGCTTTTGAATCACACCTCAACAGCCTGCCCTCATCGCAGCCGTGTCCGCGACATCCGGATCAGACGGCGGTGCTGCTCATTGATCCGTCATGGCGGCAAAAGCGGCCAGTCTATGGCTGCCCGATGTGTGCCGATGAGGTGCGCGCCAAACGCCGGGCCCGGCGCCTGCATGATGCTGGCCTGCCTGCCGATGTACGCCATGCGACCATCGAAAACTTTCAGACCGACCGGCCCGGTATTGAGACAGCTCATCACACTCCATCACAGTTCATCGAAGCCGCCCGTCGGTTTCAAGCTGGCGATGCCCGCAACCTGATCCTCAGCGGCAAACCGGGGATCGGCAAAGGCCACCTCGCAGGGGCGCTGGCCATTGCCGCACTGGATGCCGGTCGCACGGTGGCCTGGACGGATTGCGCCAGCTTGTTCCAGGCGTACCACGATGCCTATCGCGACAACACCACTGCCGCCGTTGTGAACCGCCACGCCCAGGCGGCCTTGCTGGTGCTGGATGAGCTGGGCCTGCGCGACCTGCCCGCCGATGGTGAAGAGATCCTGTTCGCCATTCTGGACCGGCGGCACAAGGACTTGCTGCCCACCATCCTGCTCGGCAACCAGCCCGCCGAGATCACAAAGAAGTGGCTTGGCGGACGCATCACGGACCGGCTGCGCTCCGGCGGTTGCATCCTGCGCTATGGCGAGTGGGAGAGCATGCGCGGCAAAGATGGCGACGGGGCAGGGGATGAATTTTAACTAAACACATCGAATTCGATGTGTTTGAACTAACCAAAAAATGAGCAACGACGAACAACTGAAAGCAACAGCGACAGAGACAGTGGAGGAACTCGAGCTTCAATTTCGAGAACTGACCAAAGATTGGCCCACGGTGACTTTGGAAGCCATTCATGCTCTAGAGAAAGGTGCCGCTATCGACGAGCCTCAACGCTCGGCCCTCACACCCGGCTCTGAAAAGTCACCGTCGCCAGACCCATCAAAGAAGTAAAGCAGCCCACGCTTCAACGACGGATGGCTGATTACGACAGTGCCGCGCTTGTCCTTCAGCGTCCCTTCTTCGCAGGCCTGCAAAAGGGTCAACAGGCCGTCGTATTCATGTTCCAGAATAGTTCGCTTTTTTGCCCGTGGGTTCAGCCCGCTCGTAAGCACCCAGCGTCCCGGGTTTTCCCGGAACTCCACGAACCATCGCAACACGGGCGGATCAGGGGTGTGTGCCATGGAACTTAAATATTGTTCATTTGAACAACGGCAACCTTTTTGTGACGCCCGCATTGTCCCGTCCTGCCTCTTGACTTTCCCCCGTTCGTTCCGCGTCTTTGACCATGCCCGTTCTTGAGAACAAAAAGGCGGAAGCCTGTGCGCAACTGCTGTTCGCCACGCCGTCTCTGCCGGAGTGGGAAGCCTACATGCAGGCCTTTGGCACCACGGAGAAATCCGCCAAGGGCAATGCTTCCGCTCAAATGGAAAATCATGGAATCCGCGAGCGGGTGAAGGAACTGCAGGGCGTTGCTGCCGATGCGTTCACCATGACGCGGGTGGAATGGCTCCATAAAATGAAGGACTTCGCTGAAGGGGCCGAGGAAAAGAAGGACTTCTCCAGTGCCCGAGCCTGCCTGCGCGAGATCGGCTTGGCTTGTGACTGGTACAAGTCCGATCAGTCGCTCGAGGATGGCAAGCTGGAGATCACCGTGCGCAAGCTGTAATGAATATCGAGCTGCCCCACCTCTACACGCCGCGTGCCTATCAGCTCCCCGCATGGCGGGCCATGGATCAAAAGAAGCGGGCGTTGCTCGTCTGGCACCGGCGCTGCGGCAAGGACAAGCTCTGCTTCAACAAGCTGATCAGCCGGGCCGCTGAAACACCGGCGAACTATGCCTATTATTTCCCCACTGCCGTGCTGGGTCGCAAGGCGCTCTGGCGCAATGTCGATGTGAAGAACGGCATGCGAGTGATCGATCACATCCCCGAGGCGCTGCTCGCTTCAAAACCGAACGAAACGGACATGTTCATCCGGCTGGTGAACGGATCAACGATCCAGATCATGGGGACGGACAACCTCGACGTGGTAGGCGGCAACTATCACGGCGTCGTCTTCAGTGAGTACCAGAATCAGAACCCGCTGGCCTGGGACCTCACGCGCCCGATCCTGGCCGAGAACGGCGGCTGGGCCTGGTTCAACGGCACGCCGCGCGGGGAGAACCACTTGTTTGAGCTGTTGCAGTGCAATCAAGACAATCCCTCGTGGTTCACCCAGGTGCTTTCGGTGAATGACACCAACGCCATCACGCAGGCGGATATCGACGAGGAAATTCGATCTGGCATGAAGCCCTCGCTGGTGAGCCAGGAGTTTCACTGCAACTTTTCCGCGCCGAACGAGAACGCCATCTACGGCCCACTGATGTCCGATGCTTTAGCGCAGCAGCGCATCGGTGCCTTCCCCATCGACGGCCGTTCTCCGGTGCATACCTTCTGGGACCTGGGCGGGCCGAAAAACACCGTCGTTTGGTATGGCCAACGACTGCCGTACGGCGTCTTTCGCTGGGTCGATTGTGACTATGGGCTCAACGTCACCACGCTGGCGCAGCGAGTGGCCCACATGAACGCCAAGGGCTACACCTGGGGCAAGCATTTCCTTCCGCACGATGCCAACCAGACGCAGCGCAGCCATTCCACCTTTGCCGCCGATCTACAGGCCGCTGGCATGACGAACATCGTTGTGGTACCGCCGATTGATTCGGTCTGGACGGGCATCAACTACGTCGCCGAACTCATGCCCTCGTTTGAGTTCCGGGTTCCCGCCTGCGAAATCGGCGTGAAGGGTCTGAAGGGCTACGAGTCGGCGCCGGATTCGAGTTCCGGCGTGGTGAAAAACACACCCTTGCACACCTGGGCCTCACACGTGGCTGATGCGGTCCGCACGATGGCGGAAGCTGACCGTCACGGGCTGGTGCCGTCCATCGACGTTGCCCGATCACGGACCGGTACCCAGCAACTGCCCAGGGCAAGAGGAGTTCCGTCATGCCGCCCTTGGTGACGCCCTTCGACCAGGCGCAAGCGGTGTATGAGCGCGAGCCCTGCGCCAGGACGTTCTTCGAAGACCTGCATTTTCACCTCTGCCATGGCTACGTGTACAGTTCGCCCGGATGCTTCGCCATGGTGCGAGAGGTCAATCACGACTGGTCGGAGCAGCGGATGCTCGCTCCATGGGAAACGCAACCAGGCGGCGATTGCTGGATGATCTGGCTGCTGGCTGGCAATGCGGCGGAGGCCATCGGCAAGCTGCCACATCCGAAGCCCTGGCTGGCGACGGAACGAAGTGGCAGGCTGCGGGTGGTGGCGGCGGAGAGGTTTTTGGCGAGGTTGGGATGGCTATCGCAATAAAAGGAAGAAATGATGGAGGCCGCCAAATCCTTGGCATAGCCTCTTCCCTGTTATGCGACAAGGATAGCCGCTCCCGCATTCACTGGCGAGTTTGACACTCCGGTGCCAACAGGCTGGTAGTCCTGGCTGGACATGGGTTGATGGCCCGCTGGCACGAAGCCGCTGAGTTCCACCAGCAGCTTCCATTGGTTCGATCCGCTTGAATGGTTCACCTTTTTCACATGGCATTGCAAAATGGCCGCCGGAGCAGGTAGGCACACGCCGAGATCCGCCACCAGATAGCGCGGCGCCCACCCAAGCACGGTGTAGTCGCTGGACTGAACCTGCACCGCGTGGCCGGTGGCCGGATTATTGACTTCCAAGGCCACTTGTAAGGCTTCACCTTCCACCAAGCTGTCGAGCCTTTGCTGGCTGGTGAGGGGCAGATGCCGCCAGCCGTGGACAAAAAAGGGAGTGGAGAAGAAACCCTCAGACCCGGCTTTCAGAGCGGGGAAGACCTCCAGATGATCGGTCTGGCGCATGCCACCGGCCAGTTCGAGGAGCTCAAGCGGGTCGAGGGCGGCTTCGGGTCGCTCTAGCATGTCCTTCAGCGACTTGTATTCCGGCCGGGTGGGGGACAGCACCCTGTTGGCGAACAGGGGAAACAGCTCGGGGGATTCGTACACCTGCTGGAGCTGCGGAAACGCTACCAGATTGCGAAACCCGGCTTCCCTTCCTGCGCGAAGCGCGCCTTCCACGTATTGAAATCGATACAGCCCGGCCTCTGGATCTGCGTCCAGCCTTCCAATGGGGTACCAGGGGCGGGGCTTCTCCGGGGACTGCCAGGCGACGAAGAGGGTTTTCATGGGGTCAGGGA
>JAQGPI010000375.1 GCA_028293175.1 Verrucomicrobiaceae bacterium
CCCTCGGTTGATCACTGCGAACAGCTTGCGCCGGAAAGGTCCCACCACACCCACACTTTCAATGCGCACGATGCTGCTTTGTACGCCTAAAATTTGGGCAGAGGCTTGTGGATTGGACGCAGAGACGCCCAGCATTCGCAAGGCCGAAGGCAGGTCTTGATACAACACATCATCCTTGGTGTGCCGGATCCCGTCGGGCCCCGCGCGCCGCGATACAAACTGCTGCGCCATTGTTGGATCAGCGCTAGTGAGCGCCACCAGCACATCGGCGGAGGCTTCGTTCACATCCACCGTGCCGGAGGAATACACGCTGAACCACTCGCGCCAGTTGGGATATCGGCGCTCCACTTCGTTCATGCCACGCACCTGCGCCATCTCATCCACGCTGCGGAAGGGCCGGTTGAAAGGCACTCCCGGAGTGTTGTAAAATTTCTTTTCCGCGCCGTGCAGCCGCTGGAAGTCATCCTGGTCTACCCAGTCATACAGTCCATCGACAACGATCTGCGCCTCATCCAATTTCAGGCCCCAGGCGCGCATGATATTGAGTAATACACCACGGCTTTGCGGGTCCTCCGCCATCAGCAGGCGGTTCGGATTGATGCGACCGTCTTCGCCATTCACTGAGACGATGAAGCCTTCATCAGGCCCCACTTCACGCCGCAGCAAGTCTTGATCATCGGGCTTCACTTCGGGGTTTGCACCAATGGCCAGCCCCGCTTCCGCCAGCATTCGCGCGCGGAACATGTCGCGCCGCGTATTGATGGTCTCCACCCCTTCGTTGAGCAGCAGAGCTGCCGTGGCCACCAGCATGGTGAGCAAGGCAATGATCCACATCACCGCCATTAATGCGGAACCGCGTTCGCTTGTCTTCTGATGGACGTTAGGTCTCATCGCGCGATGCCGTTTCCTCCAGGCGTGGGCGGCGGCACCACGCCCCCGGGGTTTGCCGCTCCGGGCGGCAAGGGCTGTCCGTCTGGACCCACCGCAGGCTGGCCGCCGGGCTGCGACATTGGGTTGCGCTTCATGATCGGCGGTATCCAGAACACCGAACGGCTCACCTGCGCGTCATCCAGGGCAAACTGAAGCTCCGCAAACATCGGCCGCCCACCCTGCTTCCAGTTGTTCTCCCACTTCTGCGTCTGCGCATTGTAGAACTGCCACTCAAACTTCGTCACCTTCTCAATCAACGGCAGCACCACGTCATTCGGCCCGGGCTTGCGGCGCCTCGGCGCCAGCCCCAGGTTGCTGCGTCGCTGACTCGTTTCGTCGGCATCGTACAAGCGCAGCCCCACCCGCAGCGCGCCCCCGGGCATCTCCTCCGTGTACAGTTCCACGCTCGCATCAGGCGAAATCGCCGGACCCGGCGAAAACGCGTCGCCACCATTGAACACACTGATCGCCGAAACGTACCCGCCGCGTGAAGGGGTCACTTCCAAATTGATCTCCGCATCACCGGGCAGCCGCCGGAACGACTCGCGCAAGTACTCGACAAAGTTTTGCCGTATCATCGAGCGCTCCTGCGCCTCAGTCATGTCTGCGCTCAGCTCCATGGTGCCCTTCGCAATCGCAAAAACGCCTGAGATGATGATGATGAACACCGACAGTGCCACTACCATCTCCAGCAGTGTGAAGCCCGCGCGTGCACGGCCCTTCCGCACCATGCTCATCGAGCGGCGTGCTGCTGACCGGTTGAGGACTGGCCTATTGCATGGGTTGATACATGCCTGCATAGCGCAAGGTCTCGGTCTCCATTTCCATTGGGCGGTTGTCCTCCCGCCATTTTGCCTGCACTTGAACGCGATAAATGTTGCTCACCAGCACCCCGTCCTTGTTCTTCAATTTGTCCATGAGCGTGATCTTTACGCGGTAGCCGATCCCCTCCGGGCCCGGCTTCAGTTCCTTGTCCAGTTCCACGATCTGCGGCACCTTGCTATACTCATCCACCACGGATTCCAGCCCCTGCTGCACCGCTCGCATGTTGCGCGCCTCGATCACCGCCAGACCCATCGTATTGATCGCCACTACCAGCGCCACCGCCGCCGTAGTGAACAGCGCCAGTGCCAGGATCACCTCAAACAAGGTCATCCCCTGCGGCTTACGCCCTGTTGTAAATCGCGTGTTCATTGGTTGAGAAACACCGCCTGATCCACCACCGAGCCCGTCAGCGGGTTGAAGCCCATCTCCATGGCGCCATCTGGCGCTTCAAACCGAAAACGCAAGGCATCGCAAATGCCCGAGGAGTAAAACGTCCACGTAGCCCCATCGGCAGGCATAAACTTCTTGCCGCCGTTCCAGCGTTGATATCCCATCTTCGCTTCCTTGGGCAGGGCGCAGTATCCTTCGTTGCCCGGCGCAGTTTCGTTTACGAAGCCAAAGCCTTTCTTCTCAAAGCCAATCACGATGGGCCGCCCTTGAATCACTGCATCGCGCGAGGCCCGCTTCGCCATGCGCGCCAGCTTGTTGCCATACATCTCTACCCCCTTGCCTTCCTCCAGGCTGGTGAAAGAAAGCGCCGCCAAGCCGGCGAGAATGATCATCAGCGACAGCACAATGATCATTTCCAGCAAGGTGAACCCCGCCGCCAAGCCCATGCCCCTGCCGCCGTGCTGGCGAAAGAGTGAGGCTGGGCCTGGGATTTTCATGAGGCGTTAGATGTATCAGCAGGGGTTCCCTGTTCAAAGAGGTTTTGAAAATGATTGGAGGCGGGCGGCTATCCAGCCCCAAGAACAAGGAAGTGATTCTCTACGGCTCATAAATATCATCCTCCGTCCCGTCCTGGCCATCAGGTCCCATCGAATAGACCTCAAAGTCCGAGGCACCTTTGTCCAGAAGACGATATTGAAAAGGGTGCCCCCATGAATCAGAGAGCGCACTCGGATCTATCAGCTGTTGCCATTGTTGGGGAACCGGCTTGCCAGCTGGCCTTTTCGCCAGTGCGCCTAGCCCCTGGCCAATGCTGGGAACAAACCCTTCCCGCTCTCGATAGCGGCCAAGATTGGTCTTGACCAGGACAATGCCCTCTTGTGCGCAATTGCGTTCCCTTTCCTTGGAAATCCTCAATCGCTCAAACACAAAAAACCCGGCGAATGCCACCATCAGTGCCATGAACGCCAACATAACCGCGCAGCACCCCTTGTCACCGCGAGGAGGAGCCTTTGATGAATCACCCCCGCTACTTTCCATACACATCATCCTCGGTGCCGTCC
>JAQGPI010000446.1 GCA_028293175.1 Verrucomicrobiaceae bacterium
GCGTGTGTGGCCTGAACTTGATAGCTTGCAACGCACCCTGCTATGAACGTGCTTCTTGAGATCATTTGCCAAGTCATCGTCTTCATCGTTGAGGTGCTGGTGGATGACATTTTCGGATTTTTCTTCGATGTGCGCAGTTCCGGTCACTCCGAGTTGCGGGAGTGGCTGGGCTTTTTGGGTGCCTCGGCCTGGTTGGTGGTGAGCATGGGCCGGATCAAGTGGGAGAACCATGACTGGCGGGCATTTACCACTGGCGTGCTGCTGGTGGCGGTGGGCGCAGTGTTCGGGATCCGGGCACTGTTTGGCCATCCTCCCATCCTTACCTGAACCAGCTCCGAAGCCGGTCAAACAAGCCGCCGCCTTCATTTCGTTGCACGCGGGGAGCGCCGCCGCTGTAGCTAGGGCCACCGACGCCGTGGACCTGACAGAAGGCCTGGGGGATCAATTCAAAAGGCATGTCGTCTTCATATAAGGCGCTCGCCGCTGCGCAGGAATCCGTGGCCAGGAGGCTGCTGGTGCGGCAGAGCTTCACCCTGGTGAGAGGCGTTTCCGGTGGCTCATCCGTCACGTACTTGAGCGCTTGTGCTTTCTTCATCACATCCACCCACACGGGCAGGGAAAGCTTCGCGCCGTAGGCGGCATCCATGATCGTCTCTGGCTTGTCGCAGCCCATCCAGACGCCGCAGGTGACGGCCTGGCTATAGCCGACAAACCATGCGTCCTTGTAATCATTGGTGGTGCCGGTCTTGCCGCCGCCGGGCAGCTTCCACCCGTACTCAGTGCGGGCGGATGAGGCGGTGCCTTCATTCAGCACATGGGACAGCAAACGGCTGGCCATGTGGGATACACCAGGACTGATCACTTCGGCATCCAGCACGGGCGTAGCATACACCACATTGCCGTGGCGGTCCTCAATGCGATCAATGAGAAACGGGCGGTGGCGGAGACCGCCATTGGGGAAAATAGTGAAAGCACTTGTTAGCTGCTTCAGGCTGGCCCCGGCATTACCGATGAAGACCTGGCGGGTCTTCTCCGCGTGTTCGCCAATGCCTGCATCGCGCATCAGTTGCATCACGTTGTCCAGCCCTGCCATATCGCCCACACGCACGGTCATGGTGTTGCGGCTTTGGATCAGTCCCAGGCCCATGGGCTGAAGACCCAGGAACTTGCCATCGCTATTGCCCGGGCTCCAGTCGCCAGGGATGGGCGAATCATCAATGAGGGTGCCGGGCAGAACGCCGCGCGCCATCGCGGCGGAATAGACAAAGGGCTTGATGGTGGAGCCAATCTGGCGCTCGCCCTGGATGGCGCGGTTGTACTTGCTCTGGTGGTAATCGCGGCCGCCCACGACGGCCAGCGTGCCGCCGGTGCGATTGTCGATGACCATCACGGCACCTTGCAAATACGGCGTGGTGGGCACTTCGCTCACATGATCCCAGGTGGAGTCAAACTTGGCCTTCGAGATACGCGTGTAGCTCTTCAGCTTTTCCACGGCGGCGGCGCGCTTTTCCAGAGATTCCTCGGCCGCGACTTGCAGTTCCTTGTCGATGGTAGTGTAAATTTGCAGGCCGCCGTCTTCGAAGTCCTTGTCTTCCAGGATCACGTCGAGGTTGCGTCTGATCGCATCCATGGCGTAGTCGCCCTGGCTCTGGAAGGCAGGCTGCGCATGCAGGGCGATAGGCGCTTGCTTGGCCGCATCAGCCTCAGCCTGCGTGATCATCTTGGTGGCAACCATCCGCCGCAGCACATCATCGCGCTCCTTTTTCGCGCCTTCCCAGTTTTTGAAAGGGGAGAAGCGGCTGGGGCTGCGAATAATGCCAGCTATGAGCGCGGCCTCGCTGAGGCTGAGCTGGGAGGCGTGCTTGCCAAAGTACACCGTGGCCGCGCGCTGGATGCCGTAGAGGCCACTACCCAGGAAGATGCGGTTCACATAGTGCTCCAGAATTTGGTCCTTGGAGTTCGCCTTCTCGATGCGCCGCGCCAGCATCACCTCAACCAGCTTGCGGTGCAGGCTGCGATCATCCAGGCCGGGGTAACTGTTGCGCGCGAGCTGCATGGTCAGCGTGCTCGCGCCCTGCACTACTTTGCGGTCCTTGACGTTGCGCACCACGGCGCGGGCGATGCCGCGGTAGTCCACACCATCATGCTGATAGAAGCGGGTGTCCTCGCGGGCGAGCAGGGCCTTGCGGAACCAGGGCGAGACCTCGCTCAGCTTTACCACGATGCGGTTTTCGCCATAGAGCTTGCCCACCACCTCGTGCTTGCGGTCATAGACGATGGAGCGCTCTGGCATCAGGCCCAGCGCCTTCAGGTCGTAAGCTTTCGCGAGGTGGGAATAGTAGCTCACGAGGATGAGCCCTGTAACCGCCCCTACGATGGCGACGACCAGAAAAACCCGCAGCGCGAGTGCCTTCCACCATGCCCACTGGCCCAGATGGGTGTGGCTGGTCTTGATTTTCTTTGGCTTGGTTTTCTTGGGTGGCGTGTCTGACATCTTGATGAGAATTGCTGGCGGCGCGCGGGCTCGGCGCTAGAGTGGCCGCCAATCACTTTCTATTGACGTCTGATGCATCCATCCATTCAAGCCCTGATTCGTGCCGCCCTTGAGGAAGACCTGGGCACCGGGGATGTCACTTCCAAGTACTTCATTCCCGAGGCCGCGAGATCGAAAGCCCGTATCATTGCCAAGGAGGCAGGCATGCTCTCCGGCATCCAGGTGGCCATCCAGGTGTTTCGCGAGGTGGACAAAGGCATAGGCGTGTGGACTGACAGGGTTGACGGTAGTTCCTTTGAAATCGGCGATGTGATCCTGGAAATCGAAGGCCGCACCCGCAGCATCCTGAGCGCTGAGCGCACGGCCTTGAACTTTTTGCAGCGCCTCTCTGGCATCGCAACGACGACGCGGCGCTACCTCCAGGCGGTGCAGCCGCACCCGGTGAAGCTGCTGGACACGCGCAAGACCATGCCCGGCTGGCGCGTCCTGGAAAAGGCAGCGGTGAAGGACGGCGGCGGCACGAACCATCGCATGGGCCTCTATGATCAAGTGATGGTGAAGGACAATCACCTCATGGCCTGCACGAAGCTGGAGGACCTGCAAGCGGCCATCGACCGCGTGCGCAAGGACCGGCCGGAGATCAAGGTGCAGATCGAGGCGGCGACCCTCGAACAGGTGGCCGACTTCCTGGCGCTAAAGGGTGTGGACATGATCCTGCTGGACAACATGGACACGGATGACCTGCGCCGCGCGGTGCAAATCAATGAGGGCCGCGTGTTCCTCGAAGCCAGCGGTGGCATCACCATGGACACGATCAAGGACGTAGCCGCGACGGGGGTGGATGCGATCTCCGTCGGAGCACTGACGCATTCGTCGAAGGCGGTGGATTTGTCGCTGGAGGTGATGTGAACCCGCGTTCGTATTTGATAGCGGGATGACAGGGAATTACCTTCAACGCTTCGGCGGCATCGGCCGCCTGTACGGCATGGCTGGGCTTGAGCGCTTGAGCCAAGCCCATGTGTGCGTGATTGGCGTGGGTGGAGTCGGCTCATGGGTGGTGGAGGCGCTGGCGCGGTCCGGCATTGGTGAGCTCACGCTCATTGACTTGGACGACCTCTGCGTGACCAATATCAACCGCCAGCTCCCGGCGCTGGATGGCACCATCGGGCTGCCGAAAGTGAAAGCACT
>JAQGPI010000493.1 GCA_028293175.1 Verrucomicrobiaceae bacterium
GCTGTCACCGTAATTGTGGCTGCTGTCGCCGTTCTCATGTGGGTGCTGCTGCCTTCCGGTGGTCCGCCAGCCACTGATACTATTAAAACACAGGGTGCGGTGGCTGCTCCAAAAACAACTTCGGAGGCGACTAAGCCGCCGGGGGCGCTATCCACGGCAGCAACAAGACCCGTCCCTGCGGAATCGGCTATGAGGCCCTCTGCACCTCCGGCCAATGCACCCTCGTCACTGGCAGTGGTACCTCCGGCGAAAGCTCCAATACCTGCTACCCCCATCACCGCTTCACCACAGACGCAAGCGGCCACCCCTGTTCCCTCAGCCCCATCACCTGCGGCTCCTTCGACCGCTCTAGTCCCCGCGCCCATTGTACCGCCTGTTACCCAGAAGCTTTCGGATGTGGCCACCGGCAAAGCCGCTGCGAAAACCGCTGCCGCCGCTCCGCCTGCAACCGGGACACCCCCAGTTCCACCCGTGCCGGCTACCATTCCGGAAGCAAAGGCATCCGTGGCACCAACACCTGACAAGCCAGCCGAGATGGCCCGCAAGACCACGACCGAGCTTTCGCCGCCACCCTCCGTTGCATCCAACCCGTCGCCCGTTGCTGAAACAAAGCCTTCACCCCCTGCCAAAGCCGACCTGCTCAAGCAAGCCAGTGCCGCCACACGGACCGAGCGCCCCGAAATCTATCGAAAGGTCCTCGCCGAGGACGCGCACAATCCTGAAGCGTTGCGCGGACTGGTGCGCGCCTCGCTTGCCGACATGCCCCCAAACGGCGAGCGGTTGGATGAACTGAAGCAGTGGGCCAATGAACTGGTTGCGCTCAATGAGCCGTTAGGCACTCATGCGCTCGGCTGTATCGCCTTTCAGCAAGCAAGTGAAACGGATGATGATCTCACCGCCGTGACCAGACGCCTTGCAGAAGCCGTGGTGCTGTTGAAGCGCTCGCTGGCGGCAAAGCAGACGGAGTCCTATTTCTTCCTCGTGCAGGCCTATATCAACCTTCACAACGTGCGCGTCCAAAACAAAGCTGGGCCAGAAGCAGAACGTACACGACGTGCCTTGCTGAACGACATTGCTAACGCTCCTCCCGAAGTGCCTGCCAAAGACTCTCGATCATTAGCCGTGCGCTTGGAAGGTCTGCTCAAGGAACGCGCTTCCACTGGCAAACCCCATCCCCATGCTGCGTTTCTGCGGCCCGTTATCCGAAGTCTCTACACCAAGGCGGCTGAGAAAGGCGATGATGTCTCGAAAACGTGGCTGAAGTCCGTAGCCAAGCAGTGATATAATGGGACGAAGTATATTATTAGACTTGGCGTACTGTCAGGAATTTTAGTGCCGTTAGTCTGGCCTTTAGGCGATCAAGAAATCATGTTGTGGGCCGTAATGCGGCTGAAGCCTGGACACCAACGGCGTGGCAGCAAATAGGGCTGCAATTGTTTAAAAGAGTCTAAGGTTCTCCGTCATGCCGTGCATGTTGAAGCCACAAGGGTCTAATCGGCACAAAAAAAGCAGGCCTAATGACCTGCGTACTCATAATGCGCCTCGTGCGAAGCCTCGTGGACACGCTCATCGCAGCCTACCCCGCAGATGATCCCCGTCCGGCACCGCCAGCCTTATCCGTTAAGTGTAAGGGCTGGCGGTTCTTGCCTGCTTAATCAATGTCTGCCACCGAGGAGATAGAAGATGAGCAGCACGGGCAGGGGGACGCCGAGGAGCCACAGGAGAGCCCAGCCGATTTTGCCTTCATTGTAATAGCGCTTGAGGTTGGTTTTCATGGTGATGTTTAGTTCGGGTTACATAAGTCATTTCGTTTGCGCCTTCCGTGGTGGTTGCTCTGCGGGGGTTTCACCCCAGGTCTGGATATGTATGGCGAAGACAGCCGCATTCCAAACGGTCCGCGATCATCAAAGTATGATACTCAACGCCGGATGCAGAATAGCTGTGGAAACCACCGTGCCGACGGCGGTAGGGCTGATGTTGGAGCCTATGTGCGGTGCTGCTCAGCTGATCCTTCATAGTTCCGTAACTATTGACCCGCCGACTCCTTTTTTTGACATCATTGATGGGTTTGGTAATAGCGTCCAACGCCTGGTCCTGCCCGAAGGAAGGTCTGTCATTACTGCTGAGACATCTGCCAATGTGCACCATGCAATTGATGAGCATCTGGATGCTCCTTTTGTTCTGGTGCAGGATCTTCCGTACTCTGTGCTTCAATTCCTGCTGCCTAGCCGCTTCTGTCAGAGCGATCTCCTTCTCGAACTTGCGGTGAAGGTGACGGCACAAGCGGCGCCTGGATACGCGCAGGTGGCGGCGATTCGTGACTGGATCCATCAGAACATCGAATACAAATACGGTGCGAGCGGCCCCACGACCTCGGCCCTGGACACTGCTAGCAGCCGCCAGGGCGTGTGCCGTGATTACGCGCACCTGGGCATTTCGTTGTGCCGGGCCCTGCGCATCCCTGCCCGGATGGTTTCAGGCTATCTTTACCAGCTTGAGCCCATGGACCTGCACGTGTGGTTTGAGGCTTTTGTGGGTGACCGCTGGTACACCATAGATGCCACGCAGAACGCACCTCGTGGTAATAGGATCATTGTCGGCTATGGCCGGGATGCCGCCGATATTGCCCTGATGAGCCCGTATGGAGAAGTGACATTGAAGGAGATGAGCGTGTATGTCGAAGCGGCCGATGCTGCGGCGCACTGAATCATTCTCCGAAGCCGGCGAACACGGCTCCGGCGATTTTGCGGCGGATCTTTAGCCCCTCGCGGGCCGGTTGGTGGGTTTGGCACCAGCGTCGGCCTCTCAAGGACTGGAACGGCATTACCAGTGATCAACACAGCTTCACCTGCGGCAGGGGCCGTGGAAGGGTCGCTTTGATACGGCATGGCGGCTTGTTCGTCATAAAACGCTAGAGCCGGGCATTTCTTCGCGGTACCGCTACGTACAATCATCGAGCAGTCAGCCATCCTGATGGCAAGGCTGTTACGATGCCTGTTTTTGTCCCCCATCTTCCCACGCAGTGAAATTCAAAGACTATTACGAAACCCTGGGCGTGGCGCGCACTGCCTCGCCAGACGAAATCAAGAAAGCCTTTCGCGAGCGGGCGCGGCTTTATCATCCGGATGTCGCCAAGAATAAGTCCGGGGCGGAGGAGAAGTTCAAAGAGGTGAATGAGGCCTATGAGGTGCTCAGCGACCCGGAAAAGCGCCGCCGCTACGATGAACTAGGTGCCAATTGGCAGGACGGCGGCGGGCAGCAACCCGGAGGCGGTCAATTCCGCAGGTATTCAAGAGCTGGAGGACAGCCTGGGGAACAGGAGTTTGAATTCGGCGGCACCGGTTTCAGCGATTTCTTTGAGTCCTTCTTTGGCGGCGGTGGACGCGGCGTCGGACGAGGGGGCTTTGGCCGGGGAGGTTTTGGCGAAGAGGAGGCCATGCATCGCAAAGGACACGACGTAGAGGCGGATCTGATGGTGACACTCGACGAGGTGCTGCATGGCTCCCTGCGCAAGGTGACTCTGCGCCGGCCAAGCGATCATGGGGCAGGGGAGCGCACGGACACTTATCAGGTGCGCATCCCGGCTGGCGTGAGGGAGGGGCAGCGAATTCGCCTCGGTGGGCAAGGGGGCGAAGGCAGGGGTAGTGGCGCGAAAGGGGATCTCTATCTGAACGTGCGGCTCGCGCGACATCCCGATTTCACCATCAGTGGCGACGACCTCTATTTCGACCTTGATCTCGCTCCTTGGGAGGCCGTGCTCGGCGTGCAGGTAAAAGTTCCCACGTTGGATGGTCCCATGTCGCTGCGAGTGCCGCCAGGTACCATCGCTGGCAGCCATCTCCGTCTGAGGGGTCTGGGCATGCCTCGCAAGGAGGGCGGGCGCGGCGACTTGTATGCCACCGCTTGCATTCAAATTCCGGTCAACGCTTCCATGGAAGAGCGTGCGCTTTGGGAGCAGCTAGCGGCTAAATCTTCGTTCAACCCACGCAGCAGCTAGCCTTAACTGTATTTTTTTTCGCCGTGGTTTTTTGAGCGGTTTGTAGCGGTATTCTCTCAGTCGCTGTAACGGCACTTAGTGTGAATATCTTTTGGCAAGACCCGCCTCAAGGCATCGGCGCTTCCTCTTGGCTCGGCACACCAGACGTTGTGGGAACGGGCGGGGAAGGTGATGGTCAAAAATATCCCGGCATAACAAACTAGTCAATAAGTCTAGGATAGAAGGTATTTTTTCCTCTTCTTTCGGCGTGCTGTAGAGGTTCTTTATTGTCTCATGAGGTGAAAAGGCTTGTTCGTTGTGGGGCTAATGTGATTACATGGTCTTCAAATTTAAAATACGAAGCCGCGTTTAACGTCGTATTCACTCTGCCCGGGGTGGGTACGGCGGTCACTTGCTGATCTGATGTCGAGAGCCCTGTCTTACCCGCTTCCGCCCCTGTTGGAATTTATCGCATTTTGCGATTGAAAACCTTTGTTGAACCGTTTCCGCACCCCGCCCATGAACACTCACTCACGCACGCCTAAAACGCAGCGCAGGTACAGTCCTGCACTCCAGTTAATTCGGCGACACCTGCAGAAACCTGTAACGGCCGTCTTGCTGACATGCTTTTCCATGTGGACCGTGCGGATCGAAGGGGCCACGCTGACCTGGGATTCAGACGGTACCCTTGGAGTTCCCACTGGCGGTACGGGCGTGTGGGATACGGCGTCTAATTCTTGGGATGGTGGCACCATTCAGCCGTGGACGAATGGCAGCAATCTGGCACAGTTTGGCGGCACTCCAGGCACGGTGACGCTAGGCGCTCCGATCACTGCTGGTGGCCTGATCTTTAATGCGGGAGGATACACGCTGGCGGGGACCGGTGCCAATCCCCTCACATTGGTGGGTCCGGCTTCCATTCAGGTCAACGGAGCGACGACGGCGGCTACTATCAGCGCCATCCTGGCAGGTTCGGCAGGGTTGGTGAAAGCGGGCACGGGAGATTTGCTGCTCACAGGGGCTAACACTTTCACGGGTGGCACGAGTGTCACCGCAGGCCGCATCGGCGTGGGTGGCGCTTTCACGGGTGCCACGGGCACGGCGCTGGGCGCGGGCGCGCTGACGGTGACCAATGGGGGCATTTTTGCCACCAACGTCGGCGGCTTATCCGTCGGCAACGCGGTGATCATCACCGGCAATTCAGCTTTCAACATCAGCGGGGTGAACTCCATCACGCTCGCGAGCGATGTCACCGGCGCGACTACGGCGGCCAATCAAAGCTGGACCCTGAACAACACCATCACTGCCCCCGGCCTGCTTACGATCTCGGGCAACTTGGTGAACTCCGATACCAATGATAACAGCACGGCCACATGGGTCATTGGCGGCAGCGGCAGCACCACCATCAGCGGGGCCATCCTGGCCAATGGCACGGGCGGCACCAACCGCTTGACGGCTCTCACCATCAACTCCGGCGGCACGGTCACCTTGTCAGGCGGATCGGCCAATACTTTTAAGGGCAACACGACCCTGACCCAAGGCACGCTGGTGCTGGCGAAAGTGGGAGCCCTGGGCACGGTTGGAAACTTCAATTTCAATGGTGGCACGCTGCAAACGACCGTTATCGGCGGTCTGGTGAATGCCAATGCCCTGGTGAACCCCGTGGTGCTGGGCAGCGCAAATTCCGCCGTTGTGGCTGGTTCCCAGTCTGTCACGTTTGCGGGCGGGCTCACCAACAGCGGTGGTAACCGCCTGCTGGTCAACAATTTGAGCGGCGGCGCTTCATTGACCATCGCTGGCATCAATTTGTCCAATGACGCCACCAACCGCCTGTTCACCCTGGCGGGCACCGGCAACACGCTGGTCAGTGGCGTGATTGCGAATGGCGGCACGGCTACGGCAAGTCAGTTCATCAACAACAACAGCGGCACGCTTACCTTGACCGCTGACAACACGTATGTGGGAACGACGGTTTTGAACGCAGGCAACACGGTGCTCACAGGTGCCAATGGCCGCCTGGGTTCTACCGCCAGCATCACGATCAATCCTTCCGCGAAGCTCACCCTCGACAACAGCGCTGGCGATTCTTCCATTTTCACCCGCACGGACAGCCGCCCCATGATCATCAATGGTGGGACGCTGGCTTTCATCGGCAAGAGCGCAGGCACCACCGAAGTGGCGGGCCCTCTCACCTTGAACAGCGGCGGCTCGGTGATCAGCATGAACAGCACGAGCGGCAACACGCTGAATTTCACCTCGCTGACGTTCACGGCTGGCAGCTCGTTGAACGTGGTGGCGGCCAACCTCGGCAACACCAATATGCTTACCTTCAACACCGTTCCGGCGCTGACCCCCGCCTCCACGGGCGTTTACCCCCGTATGACGGTGAATGGATCGGATTTTGCTTCGTACACGAACTCCATCGTGCCGTTTTCCAGCTATGTAACGGATCTGAGCCTCGCTAATCTCACGGATACCG
>JAQGPI010000501.1 GCA_028293175.1 Verrucomicrobiaceae bacterium
GCCCTGATGGCGGTGAGCAGGCCTTTCTTGGCGATGAGACGGCAGGCCTGGACCAACCGCCATTCGCCATCGGTAGGCGGCTGGCGGACAGCGGACGAAAGGTGGGCGAGGGGAATAGGCGTACGGTTCAGCCGCAGCTTTTCCGGTGGGCAGCCAAGCTCGGTCAGTTTCGCCAGCAAGGAATGGCTGCGAGCCATGACCAGCTCGGCGGAATTCAGCACCTCGCGTAGCGCCGCCACGTGCTCGGGCTTGTCCATGTCTTTGGCCACATCCACACCATGAAAGGACACCACCCAAGGGCCGCCCCATTCCTTTAGCATGGGCAGGAAGCCCACGGCTTTGTGGCCGTAATACACATGCACGAGATCCGGCTTGTCAGCCTCCAGCTTGGTGATGAGATCCCAGGGGTGGCAGGGTCCAGTGTGCTTGTTGATCTCCACCGGCGGCGGCCACTGGCGGATGATGTACTTGTACCAGAAGCGCAGGATGAAGTTTCCTTTTGGCCGGTGGTGCAGCTTGATCAGCTTCGTGATCGGCTCAAACGGGAACATCGCCTCGTTCTCCAGCCACTGGGCATACACCGTGGTGCGCACCCTCTTCAAGCCCACGAGCTGGCGGTAAATGCTCTGCATCTCCGGCTTCAAATACGTGCCGCAGACGCTAATTACGTGCGGACGCGGATCGACGGGCGGAGATTCGGGAGCTTCGGGCATGCAGAGGGAAGCGCGAATATAGCGACGCTTGCGCGCTGCTCAATCAGTTCGGTCAAGTTCCGGGCAGCACCATTACTTTCCCTTGGCACGAAGCCGCACCTCGTGCGTATCCTCAGTACGTGCTTCCACCTTCACTGAATACCCTCAAACTTCCGGACCTCTGGCAGCATCAGGCTGTAGACCACCTCCGTGGCGGTGCGGATGTGATCGTCAGCGCCCCAACGGGAGCGGGCAAGACCTACATTTTTGAGCTGCTGCACGAGTCCCGTAGCATCCATGGGCAGAGTGTTTACACCGTGCCCACTCGGGCGCTGGCCAACGACAAGTATGCCGAATGGAAGGAGAAGAAATGGGATGTGGGCATTGCCACGGGGGATGTCTCGGAAAACGTGCATGCGGCGGTAATCGTAGCCACGCTGGAAACGCAGATCGAGCGCTTGCTGCGCGGCGAGGGCCCTGCGGTGCTGGTAATTGACGAATACCAGATGATCGCGGACACCAACCGCGGCGCGAATTACGAGGGGGCTGTGGCTCTGGCCGGACCGGAAACAAGATTGCTGCTCCTCAGCGGCTCAGTGGCGAATCCCGATGAGGTGGCGGACTGGATGCGCAGCCTGGGACGCAAGGTGGAAGTGGTGCAAACCAAGGAACGCCCCGTGCCGCTGGAGGAGATGCCGCTGGAAACATTGCCCAATCGCATGGCGCGGAATTTTGATGGCTGGTGGCCCAAGCTTGCCGCTGCGGTGATGCTGGCGGACCTCGCGCCGCTCCTTATCTTTTCTCCCCGGCGCAAGGACACCGAAGGCATTGCACGGAGCCTGGCCAACGAGCTTCCGCAAGGCGATCCGCTAAGCCTCACGCCCGAGCAGAAAACGGCCTGCGGCAAGGAGTTGTCGGTGCTGCTGGAGAAGCGCATCGCCTATCATCACAGCGGCCTCTCCTATGCAGCGCGCGCCGGCGTGATCGAGCCCCTGGCTAAGGCCGGGCAATTGCGTGTGATCGTTGCTACCATGGGTCTCGCGGCAGGCATCAATTTCTCCGTGCGTAGTGTGCATGTGGCCGCGACAAAGTATCACAATGGCGTGGCGGAACAGGCGCTGGAGCCGGACGACCTGTTACAGATGTTTGGCCGCGCGGGACGCCGAGGGCTTGATGAAATAGGTTACGTAATCACTACTCGCGACAGCCCCAGTATTCATGATGCGCGCCCCGCGAAACTGCACCGCTCCGAGTTGCTGGCGTGGTCCATGTTCCTGCGCGTGATGAAGCATGCCTCACTGCGCAATGCCGATCCATTCGCCGCTGCCACGAAGTTTGCCACGCGACTGTATGCCAAGGTGCCGCCGCCGCTGGGCCTGGAGCCAGAGTCCGCTCCCTCGCTTCCTGTCCAGCCATGGCAGATGAATGAAGGTCGCGCTGCCTTCGGCCTGGAAGCGATGGAGCCGCAGGTCTTCAACAGCAATGGCATTTGGGAAGCCAAGCGTTCAGGACGGGAGCAGACCGTCACCTTGGGACAGGTGTGGCTGGCCGATGAGCAAAAGCAGGGTCCGGCACTTGCCAGCGCGCCCTTCGTTGGGGAGTTCGGCAAAGGCTTTGGGCGGGTATTTAAGAACAATGGCACCTATGGTCTGGAGGTGGCGCTCGGTGCTCCATTCGAAGATTTCCCTGACTGCTTCAAGCCCACTAAAGCACTGCGCAAATTGCTCAATCTAGGCAAGTCTGTGGAAGACGTATCCCTGGATGAGTTTAGTCAGAAACACGAATTGAAGGTGGCACGCAAACTCGCGCCTAGCTTCACTTCATCCGAAGGTCCGCAGCCAGGGCCTGAGGAACTGCCAGGCTTTGTGGAGTTCGTGCAGCGCGAGGGATTGCTCATGGCGCGCTATGATTTAGCGAAGGTGCCGGTTCGAGCTTACCAGGACAAGGCCAGTCGCTTCCTTTTGAATCCGCTCGAACGCAACGTTCCGCGTGCCAGCGCCACCGATGTCGTCGTGGGGGATGGTATTGATCTGGAAGCCCTGCGTCATCAGCCGAACCCTGGTTCCGCGATTCACGCCTGGCGTTCACTGGAGCTGATTGATGCCAGTGGTGTACCTACTCAGCGGGGTGAGATTGTCAGCTTCTTCCAGCACGGTGAGGGCCTCGCCATTGCCGCCGCACTGGAAGATGAAACCTACCGAGTGGATGACATCGTGAGCCACATGGCCAACCTTCGTGCAGGCTTCCGCTTTGAGTTGCCTGGGTTCAGTGACAGCGAGCGCCTCGGGGCCATGTGCCGGAAGGCCTATGGATTCGTTAATCACAACGGCTATCTGGTCAACGGCCTGCCAGTGGACTACGGCGAAGGCGCTACGGAAGTCATTGCCGCGCTGATGCACAGCGAAAACCGCCCGTCGCTCGATTTTTACCGCAGCTTTGCAGAAGGCGATGTCTCCCGCGCCTACATCGAATGGCTCAGCCTCATCCGCCACATTGTTCACGCGCCATCGCATCCGTGGGCTAGGTGGCAGGCGTTACAACAGGAGTGCGAGAGGGTCTTGAAAAAGCACAGCAAAGCCATGCGCCACCTCTTCCACCTCGATCTGCCGCCTTTGACCTCGAAGCAGCGCCATGGAAAGCCGAGGCATGTGTTGCTGGCGAGGTGAACCGCAAGCGCTCACAAAGCGATTTCTCCTTGCCCCACCCCTCAATCCGTGTTTTCTGACCCGCCAACCTCTACTCATCCACACATGTTTGAACGCCGCGTCGTCATCACCGGAATCGGTGTCCTAGCTCCCAATGGCAATAACAAGGATGAGTTCTGGAAGAACATCCTCGCCGGGAAGAGCGGTATTCGCACCATTGAGTCGATGGACACCAGCAAGTATGACTGCCATATCGCTGGTGAAGTCGTTGACTTTGACCCCACGCCTTTCTTCAACAACCACAAGGAAGCCCGCCGTGCGGACCGTTATTTCCAGCTCGCCATGGCCGCCTCTAAGATGGCTGTGAAGGACTCCGGGCTGAACCCTGATTCGCTCGACCCGCATCGCATCGGCGTCATGGTCGGCAGTGGCATCGGTGGTCTGAGCACCATTGAAACCCAGTACCAGAACCTTCTGGAAAAGGGTCCGAACCGCGTCTCGCCCTTCCTCATCCCGATGATGATCACCAACATCGCCAGCGGCATGATCGCGGGCGAGTACGGCTTCATGGGGCCGAACATGTGCATCACCACCGCCTGCGCCACTTCGAACAACAGCATTGGCGAAGCCTGGCGCATCATCAAATTTGGCGATGCCGACGCGATTGTTTGCGGTGGTGCCGAAGCGTCCATTCGTCCTTGTGGTCTGGCCGGTTTTGGCAACATGAAGGCGCTCAGCACGCGCAATGATTCGCCCGCAACGGCCTCGCGTCCGTTCGACAAGGACCGCGATGGTTTCGTCATGGGCGAAGGTGCTGGCGTGGTGGTGATCGAAGAGCTGGAGCATGCGCGCCGCCGCGGAGCCACCATCTATTGCGAGCTCTCCGGCTACGGTACCACCGCTGATGCCTATCATTTGACCTCGCCGCATCCCGAAGGCCTGGGCGCGAAGAAGTGCATGGAGATGGCCCTACGCCATGCCAAGCTGAACACGACGGATGTTCAGTACATCAATGCCCATGCCACCTCCACTCCAGTGGGAGACATTTGCGAGACGAAGGCCATCAAGAGCACCTTTGGTGATTATGCGAAGAACGGCCTGCTGGTCTCTTCCACCAAATCCATGACTGGCCACCTTCTGGGTGCCGCTGGTGGTGTGGAGCTCGCTGCCTCGATCTTCGCCATCCGCGATCAAGTGGCTCCGCCCACGATCAACGTGGACAACCAGGACCCCGAGTGTGATCTCGACGTCTGCGCTAACGAACCGCGTTCCGCTCCGATCAAGGCCGCACTGAGCAATTCCTTCGGCTTCGGCGGTCACAACGCCGCACTGCTGGTGACGAAGTTCGAGGGTTAATCCGAAGTGTTTAGTGCGCAGGCTTTCCAGCCTGCAGCGCGCTGTGAACAGATCATGCCCTGAGGAGTAGTAGGATGGTGGAAAAAGGTATCGCAGGCTGCCATCACGGCAGGGTGGAAAGCCTGCCACACATTGCCTGTCTCAGCACTTCCTCATAGCCTTGCGCGGTTCTCTGCCAGGAAAGTCCTTGGCCATAGGCTCCGATCCGCTCGCGATCCAACGGGTTCGCCAGCACATCGTTCAAAGCCTTTGCGAGAGCTGATTCATCACCGCTCGGTACCAATGTGCCTTTCCATGGGGCATCGATTACCTCATGAATGCCGCCTACATCCGTGGCGATCACAGGCAGGCCGCTGGCCATGGCTTCGATGACCACGTTCGGCAGGCCTTCATTAAGGCTGCTCATGCACAGCACATCGGAGGAACGCATTTGTTCGGCGATTTGCGGGGCTAGTTGGGGACCCAAAAACTGCACGCGTTCGGCGATGCCCAGTGTGGTAGCAAGAGCTTCTAATGATTGCCGCAGCGGGCCTTTTCCTGCGATGACCAGACGCGCTGGTGTTGTAAGACGAGCAAAGGCGCGCAGCAGCAACTCAGGGTTCTTCACCGGCAGCAGGTTGCCGACAAAGAGCACCATTTTTTCAGGCTTAAGCACTCGTTCCCCGGGCTGAAAGACACTCACGTCCACCCCGTTGTGAATGGGATGCAGCCTCGTCGCTTCAGCGCCGGCTCTCGCGAGCAACGTCGCCAATGAGCGGCTGCGCGTAATGACTCCGCAGCTCTTGTCAATGGCTTCAAGAATGGCCTTTTTTCGTGGTGCGCTGCGCAGGTAGCCATGCACGTCCGATCCCTGCGCAATCAGCACACAGGGCTTTTTCGCTGCCTTGATCGCGGCCCAGCCGTCCGGGAAAAGCCAGCTCGCCAGTACTATATCATAAGTGAACTCTTGGCCAATGGCTGGCAAAGCCTTGTTCAAGGCCGATAGGATAAGCTTGTGATTGAACAGCCCGCCGATCTTTGGGACATAGCGCACCGGCAGGAAGAGCGGCTTGAGCACCGCATCCTCCTCCCGTGCCTTCCATGTTGGTGTCCCGCCTATCCAAGACTTGAGCGAAGGGCGCAGAGCCACCACGCGCACGTCCCAGTGCCCTCGCAAGAGATGCAGCAGCGTCACATTGTCCAGCCCCCGATAAGGCTCGCTGGCATCAGGAAAGAGATTGGAAATGAACAGCAGGCGCGGGCGCATGGGGCTCAGGGCTTGGATGTGAAGATCAGCATCGATCCCTGACCTGTGGTGCCCGTTGTCACGGGAAGGGTGGACGTGATTTGCCAAGCTGATCCGGGAGCGCTCAGAGTACGCTTCAACTGGTCAAAATGCGGCTGGCGGTAGGTTCCAGTGACACTGTCATCAAGCAGCACCTTGCGCACGTTGCGTTTTTTGAGGTAATCCAGCAGGGCTTCGTCATTCTGAAAAGCAAGCGTGTAGCCGCGCCCAATCCAGTCTTGAGAGGACAGCTCCTTTGTAGCCCTCAGCATGCTGAAGTCCTTGGTGGCGCGCAACGTTGGATCGAAGGCGGCATCCGCCACCAGCGCACCTTCGCCGCGTGAGTCGGCGCATACCAGCGTTACGCCGGGGGCGTTGGTGATTTGCTGCACAGTCTCATGGAAGCCATGCACGTCTTTGTTCAAGTCCTTGTGCGAAAGGCCGATGGCCAGCGAAGTGCAAATAGCAATCGTTGCCGCGCCCTGTGCCAATAGCGGCTTCAGGAACGATTGTGCGCCTTTCCAAGCCGCCCTTAGAGCGAACACCACGAAAGGCATTGTGATCGGAATAAAGTACCGTGAACTGGTGCCTGCTGGAATCGTTAAAGCGAGCACCCATCCTGCCAGGAACATCGCCCACACGCTTGCGGCCATCGGTGCGGCACCTTGACGCTTGAGTACAGAATGATACACTTGCCAGGAGAGGCCACAAACAAGCAGCATCAGCAAGGGAATTCCGAAGCTGTCTATGGCCGCCTCGGTATAGAAGGGAAGCGCGATTTTAAAATGCTGCATAGGCGTAAGGCCGCTCATCCCGCCCTCGGTCATCTTATAGGAGAATAACTGCCAAGGCAGTGCCAGGAGAATCACCGGCAGGGGGGCAACCCAAAGTGAAGGCTTCAAAAGAAGCTTCCATCGCCCTGCCAGGGCAATCGCCAGCGGTGGCAGCAAAGCCAGCATCCAGCCCGAACCTTTGGTCAGAATGGCGAAGGCAGCAGCAAAGCCAAACGCCGAGGCGGCAGTCACGCGCGGGCGCTCCATGTAGCTCGCAAAGGCGATGGCCGAGAGCAGGCAGAAGATGGCCACCAGCACATCCGACATCACCAGCACGGCGATCTTTTCCATGGGTGCTGAAGCACAAGTCAGCAGCCCAGCGATCACTGCCAGGGCGCAAGGCATGAGACGCAACGCGCACCAAGTAGTGATGAGGCCCAGCGTCGCGATCAACACAGCATGCAATACCAGGAGGGAACCAATGCTGGCAAAGGGAAGAAGCCAGACACCGGCCAGAACATAGAATCCAGGCGGATAGTGTCCCAAAGCCACCTTGGGAAAGCGGGCATAATAAGCCTCAGCGAACCGCATGGGATGCTGCCCCAAGCCCTGAGTCAGATAATCCCGCACCATCAGGCTTGTCACGGCATGAGCTGCTTCGTCAGGATCACCGCCCAAATCGCTGCGATAGGCACCATGCCAGTTTTGCAAGCCTATGACGATAGCCAGCAAAACCAGCCAGTACAGCAGCCAACGAAGAGGGGAGGAGAGGCACGGGGGCACTTCGGAAACCATTGTGATGACTAGCGGCAAGAAAAGCGGATGGCAACTCTCATGGAGGGTCCGCTAACTCTTCGGCTTCACGATCAGCACCTGCTTCAAAAACAGCCATGCTTCACCAGCGGGCGTGGCGGTGATTACCACGTTTTGCAACTGCGCCTCCTGCTTGATGGTGAACTGGCAAAGGCGTATCACGCGGAAAGTTTTATCGTCTTTGGTGAGCTGCGCGGTCTTCAGTTCACGATCAAATTCCTGGCCGGAGAAACTCACGTGCAGCTTCGCTCCTGGGGCGGCGGCAGGACAGGCATAATGGGCGATAATATCGTAGGACCCGGCGGGAAGAGAGGACAGCTTCCACGTGGCTGTTCCCATGGGCACGACCGCATCTGGACCTTTCGCATTGGCCGGCAGGGGAGTAGCTTCATCGGGATCGAGCGAGAAAATAATTCCGGACTTGCGCACCACCTTGGTCGCTTGCAGCGGCTCCTGCTTGGGCAGATCGAATTCCACAATGCCTTTGCCCGCTAGAATCGCCTGCACCCGGTCTATTTCGGCCTTCAGAGCCGCGGTTTCAGCTGCAATGAGCGCCTTGCTCTGCTGGGCTTGGAGGGCAGCGAGATAGTTCTTCAGCAGCGGCTGATGAGCATTCTTGAGAAGGTCGCTGTAAGTGGACTCCAACTGTTCGAGACGCGTAGCGCTTGGTGTGCCATCCGGCGTCACCACTTGGGAAGGGACCGTCACCAAGCTGCAGCTCCAGAGCATCACGACTTTCCATGGGATATACCGTCTCATGGCTTGCCTCCCTTGCTGCCTAGCGCCCAGCCGCCTTGGGCGGGTTCATGCAGTTTTGCCGCCATTTCACGTTCCTGAAGACTTTTTAGCAAGGCTGCTTCCACCAGCCCTTTGCCAGCGTTGTTGGGTGGATCGAAAATGGCAAAGCCGTTGTCGATCAGCACATTTTGGTAAAGGCCGATATCTTCAATGAAGACCAGGGCTGGCGAGATATCGTTCTTAGCTTTGTTCTGTTTGGTTCGCAACAGCAGGCGCAAGGGACGCGATTGGAGATAAAGCTCGGTGAACTCTCTGGCGGAGTTGCCCACCATAAGCGCCACTGTGTCGTCCATTCCAAAGTGGTCCATGGTTTCCTTCAGGGGGCGCTTGTCCTCCGCATCAATTGGCGGGCAAGCCACCCATGCCAGACGAACGCGGAACTGTTCGCCATTGTGCTCAACCTTGAACCGGTCTCCTGTGTTCTCCGGATCTGCAACATAATGCACGTCGGAGAGGTCATCATAACCGTCCAGTCCCATCGAGTTTGTTTTAGCCAGCGAAGCGCCTGAGGCCAGTTTGCTGACC
>JAQGPI010000508.1 GCA_028293175.1 Verrucomicrobiaceae bacterium
GCGGCCCTTTGAAGACCAGCTTCTCGGACACCCCCATGTTAAAAACTTTTCGGCCAAGGTCAAGATCGCTGCGGGCTTTTTTCAAAAAACGGCCCTTATTCTCAATAATGACAGGTCTCGTTATGCACTGGCTCTAATAATTTCAACTTGCAACGCCTTGACAGACCGATGCCGACGCAATCTCGGGGTCGCAAGACCGGAAGTTGTTCGCCGATCCTGTGGATAAGACAGAACATGGGTGTGAATATCTCATTTTTGAGAGGTTCTGACCGAAATTGATTGCTTTCCTCGTCGAATTCTACTGCGGATGGCTGGAGCAGTAATTCAATCAACCGCGGATCTGGCCTTCGCCAAAAACCAAATACTTATAGCTAGTCAGTTCCGCAAGGCCCATCGGGCCCCGTGCATGAAGCTTGTCGGTGCTGATGCCGATCTCCGCCCCAAAGCCGAATTCGCCCCCATCGTTGAACCGGGTGCTGGCATTCCACAATACCACGGCCGAATCAATATTGTGCATGAAGTGGCGCGCCACCGCTTCGTCGCGAGTGATGATGCTCTCCGTGTGGTGCGAGCCGTAGGCATTGATGTGCTCGATCGCTTCATCCACGCTGGCCACAGTTCTCAAAGAGAGTATCAGATCCAAGTACTCCGTGCCCCAGTCCGATTCGACCGCAGGCTTCGCACCCGCAGGCAGATGAGTCAGCGCCATCTCATCACCGCGCATCTCAACGCCTGCTTTTTGAAGTAGAGCACCGACTTTAGGATAGAAAGCAGCCGCCACCTCGCGATGTACCAGCAGCGTCTCCAGCGCGTTGCACACGCCGGGCTTCTGGCACTTCGAGTTGACCGCAATCGCCGCCGCCATGTCCAGATCTGCATCCGGGTGGACATAGACGTGGCACACGCCGTCGTAGTGCTTGATCACTGGCATGCGTGCGGTGGATACCACTTTCTCAATCAGGCCCTTGCCGCCGCGGGGGATGATCAGGTCGATGAACTGATCCATCTGCGCCATGTGCTCCACGCTTGAGCGGTCGGTGAAGGGCACGAGCTGGATGCTGTCGTCTGGCAAACCTGCCTTGGCTCCGCTGGACTGCATGGCCGCAGCGATAGCGTTGTTGGAATGAATGGCCTCAGAGCCGCCGCGCAGGATGGTGGCGTTGCTGGTCTTGAAACACAGCGAGGCCGCATCCGCCGTCACGTTAGGCCGGGATTCAAAAATGATGCCGATCACGCCGATGGGCACGCGCAGCTTACGAATGCGCAAGCCATTGGGCCGCGTCCAGTCGGCCAGCTCTTCACCCACCGGGTCTGGCAAGGCGGCCACCTCGCGCAAAGCATCGGCGATGGCGACAAGACGTTTGTGATCAAGCATCAGGCGGTCGATCATCGCCTTGCTCAAGCCGTTGCCCTCAGCATTGGCCAGATCCTGCGCATTGGCTTCGAGAATTTCCGGCTCGGCCCCCATCACGCCATCTGCCATCGCGATAAGGATGGCGTTTTTCTGTTCGCTGGTGAGCTTGACCAGTTCGCGGGAGGCGGCACGAGCCTTGCGGCCCATGTCGAGGATGGCAGTCTTGATTTCGTCTGAGGTCATGAAGAGTGGCGTGGCAGGAGGTTACGCCCATTGCGCGGTTTTCGCTACTGCCGCAATGAGTTCTTAACGCTCGAGCTGCCTCAACCTCCTTCCAAAACAATCGCCGGCATCTCAGTGGCGAGATGCCGGCGATTTCACGGTCATTGAATAGCGAAGCGGAAATGGTCGCTACCTCGCCTGGAGATCAATCGTCATCCACTTCCACACGGCTGATCACGCGGGCATCGCCATCACGGGTATAGTGCACATGCACGGGCCTGCCCACTTTGACGCGCAGCTTCACGTCGTCATCAGTCAGGACCTTGCCCTTTTTGGTGACGTAGGTCACGTTGCCGCCGTAGCGGTAGGTCACCGGACCGGAGCTTTCCTTCACAATAAAGGTCGAGCCCGGAGTGTACTCGGTGATGGTGCCTGAGCTCGTGGTAGTGGTGCTTTGGGATGTGCTAGAACCATCCGAGCTGGTGGTGGTCGTCGTGGTCTTTTCCACGGACTGGGCGTTCACAGCGGCCACGGTAAGGAAGGCACAGGCGATGCTAAGTAGTGATGTTTTCATATGCTGTAGGGTATGGTTTTGATGAACCTCAAGTGAGGACAAAGTGATATCGCAACCCCATCTCACGCCGGATGTCCGCCATATTGAAACGGAAGTAACCGCAGTTGTGTTGACGTTTTCAAAATGACAGTCATGAACCCCTAAAACGCTGCCCCAACGCCTTTAAACAGAGTTATCAAAGCCGCAACTCATCCTCAAAATGACAACTTATCACCGTTCGCATGACAGCCCCATCCGAGGGTTTCACCCCATGCAAAGGGCACTTTTGCGGACCAAAGGACGCCATGATACGAAAGCAGTCGCTGGCCCATGCAGATACCTTCCGCCATTTATAGAACCGGCGGCAAGAAAACGGATGTGACCGGAAGCTGAAGGAACACGTTGGGACACTGCATCACACGTTCACCAGTCCGGCAGATCACCGGTTCGCAGCTGCCACGACATCCGAGCAAAGCGCGGCTGATGTGGTCCGCCGAGTGCAGGGTTGACTATCAGTTCAACTTCACCTGAGACAGCTTCAACGAGCCGGAAAACGCCAGAAATGTGCATCACCTGGCGAAGTGGCGCCTAATAATAACGCTCCAGCCGCTGCCGGCTCTTCTTGTCCAAAGCATTGACGTTTGGGATGAGGTAACGCGTATTGCGGTCATCGACGACCACGAGGCGGAAGTCGCCGAGCTGCTGAATGCTTTCGTCACCTTCAATGAGGAAGACGGTGGGGCCACGGTCAGTGGTAACGCTCCAGTTGTACCCGTTGGCAGCGCGGGAAACGTTGTCGATGGAGCGGATCACCGGCACGAATTCACGGCCCGCGAGGGCTTCACGCAAGACTTTCTGCTGAGCATCAGGCAGGCTTGCAAGTTGTTCCACCGTGAACAACTCCTTGCCTTCCGCGCTGACAATTGAAATCCAGGCATTGGAATCCGTAAACGGGAAGAGGCGCACAGGGCGGGCCTTTTCATGGCGCACACCGGCGCTGTTGATGAACACCAGACCACCCGAGGCATCGGGCTCCAAAGTGAAGTTGATCATAGCGGTGCTCATACGTGGGTCACTTCCAGCATTGCGGCATGCAGTCGTGCGTAGGTACCGCTGGATTTCATGAGCTGCTCATGCGTACCGATTTCGGAAATTTTGCCGTCATCCATCACCACCAACCGGTTGGCCTTGCGTAACGTGCCCAAGCGATGCGCGATGGCAATGGTGGTGCGGCCATTGGTCAAGGCATCGAGAGCAGCCTGGATTTCGCGTTCGGTCTCTGTGTCGACCGATGAGGTGGCTTCGTCGAGAATGAGGATGGCCGGATCAATCAAGAGAGCACGGGCAATGCTGATGCGCTGGCGCTCGCCGCCGGAAAGCTGCTGGCCGCGCTCGCCCACCATGGAGTCGTAACCATCGGCCAGTTTAAGTATGAAATTGTGCGCATGAGCGGCCTTCGCGGCGGCAAGGATCTCTGCCTTGGTCGCTCTGGGTTTACCATAGGCAATGTTTTCGGCGATAGTGCCATAGAAGAGGTACGGCTCTTGCAGAACCAGGCCGAGATTGCGGCGATAATCCTCCACATCCAGTTCGCGAAGATCCACCCCATCCATCAAGATACTGCCTTCGCTGACATCGAAGAACCGGCAGGCGAGGTTCACTAGGGTGGTTTTGCCGGCACCACTGGCACCTACAAGGCCGATCATCTCACCGGGAGCAATGGTGAGGCTCACGCCTTTGATCACCTGACGAGCACCGTGGCGGAATTTGACATCGCGGAATTCGATTTCACCCTTCAACCGGCCCACCTTGTGGCTGCCGTCGTTGGAAGGCATGTCCGGTTCCACATCCAAAATTTCAAACACACGATGAGCGGCAGTGGCAGCGCGCTGCGCGGAGGCGAAGAAGCGGCTCATGGATTCCACGCGCCCATAGAGCCTGCTAATATAAAGGACGAAGCCGGTGAGCACGCCCACCGTGATGTAGCCGCGCTGCACACTCCAAGCGCCCACCGCCCACACGGTAATCAAGCCCATGTCGGTAAGCAGCTCGATCATCGGTGTGAAGAAGGACCATGTGCGATTCACACGGTCATTGGTGTCGAAGATGTGCTGGTCTGCCGTGCGGAAGCGTTCAACCTCGCGCTGTTCCTGTGCGAAGGCTTTCACCACGCGCACGCCAGGAATGGTATCCGATAGTACATTATTCATCTGGCTCCAGGCGCGGCTAGCGGCTGCGAACCCACCGCGCAGGTGGCCGCGCACGCGCCCTACCATCCAGCCAATGATAGGGGCAGGTCCCAATGCGGCCAGGGCCAGGATGGGATTGATGCTGACGAGCACGCCAGCGATGCCGATGAACATGAGCACATCACAGACGAAATCAATGAGGTTCACCGAGATGAAGAGCGAGATATGATCGGTGTCTGTGCCGATGCGGGAGATCAGATCGCCGGTGCGCTTACGGTTGAAATAGGTGAGCGAGAGCTTTTGCAAATGCTCATACGTGCTGCGCCGCATCCGGCTGGTCACGCGCTCTGCGAGACGTGCGATGGTGAAGGTCTTGCCCCAGTTCAACAGCCAGGTGAGGAAGGCGACTCCACCCAGATTGACAGCGAAGCGGTAGATGTGCTTCACATGCGGTCGATCCTGCTCGCTCTGCAAAGGAATGAGCACATTGTCCACCAGGGACATCGTGATCCATGGCGCCATGAGGGCCGCAGCCGTGGCGCTCACAGTCAGGATGAAACCCAACGCCATCAGCTTGTACCAGGGCTTTGCAAAGAAGAGCAGGCGCAGCAAGGGATTGCTTCTCACTCCCCCCTTGGTCGCGAAGGGATCTTCATCATCCTCGTCGTCATCTGCTTCCTCCCCAGTCGTGCTAACCGCAGCGGGATCAAGGCGCAAGGCTTGCTGGCGTTCCTTGAAGCGAGCCAAAAAGGCATCGGCTTCGCGAACGGACCCGGAAGTGGTGCGCCATTCATAAACTAGCGTGCCGCCTTGGATAAGGTGCAGCACCGCCGTGGCACCCAGTTCTTCAAGCACCAGATCGTCGATCAGGGGCAGTTTCCAGGATTTGAACCGGATGTTCTCATCGCGCGGCTGCTCCGCGTGCATCAGCCGCTGATCCGTCAGTACAATCAGTCCGCTGTGAAAGTGCAGGCTGGCATCTAGGTCCGTTTCAAAATGCGCCATGATGCGTTCGCCCTCGCCGAGGCGCGATTCAGCGTACTGATACAGGGCTTCAGAGGGATCGATGGGAGGCGTTGGAATCAAGCGGGAAAAGGGCAGGTAGCGGTGAACGGTACAATGACTCGATCATTATCACATACTTGACTGCCTCCCCGCTTGTAAAGGGCGAGCATGCTCAATCAGGGACAATATAAGGGAAAGCCGCAGCTTTGAGGAATGACAAAGTAAAATGATGACAGATGAATGAATTTGGTTTGCGCGGTTCGCGTCTTTACGCCTTCCAGATTGCCATTCCACTGCGCGCTTTCCCGCTCATTGGGCTTGACCGGCTGGCAACCGGCACGATAACCAGTAGCCTCCAAAGCCCCTCTCCTGCTTGTCCCAGCCCCCAACATCCAGCAATCTCCGCACTTCTGACGCCCGCAAAATCTTAGCCTTGCGGGGCCCCAACGTCTGGAGCAATCAGACTCTTTTGGAATGCTGGATGGCGATTCCCCCGCTCAAGGAGCCATCGGAAGAGTGGCAGAAAGCCTTGCTGGCACTCGTGCCTCAGGCCGAACCTTCCTTGAGAGGTGTGAGCCCTGTCGCCAAAGGCAGCGAGGTGGGAGCGATCATCGCAGCCATCGCGCTAGAAATGCAGAGCCGCGTAAGCACACCCGTAAACTATAGCCATGTGGTGGCAACTACCCAGGCAGATGTTTATCGGGTGGTCCTCCAGTTTGATGAAGAGAACGTGGGCCTGCATGCGCTCGATCTTGCACGGCGCATGATTGAAGCCGTTGTGAGTGGCAAAGAGTTTGATCTTACTGCCGAGCAGGAAGCGCTCGCCGATCTGGCCAACGACATTTGCCTTGGCCCCAGCACGCGCGCCATGGTCGATGCAGCTCAGGAGCGCGGTATTCCTATCCGCCGCCTCACAGAAGGCTCGCTCGTCCAACTTGGTTACGGCAGCAAGCAGAGGAAAATCCTTGCCGCCGCCACCAGTTACACTAGTGCCATCTCGGAAGACATTGTGCAGGATAAAGACCTTACGCGTCGATTGCTCCTTGAGGTCGGCCTGCCGGTCCCTGCCGGTCGTCCTGCTTCTTCGCCCGAGGACGCCTGGGCTGCGGCACAGGAAATCGGCCTGCCAGTGGTGGTCAAGCCTCGGGATGGCAATCAAGGACGCGGTGTGGCGCTCAATCTTTTCACACGTGAGCAGGTGGCTGCCGCTTACGCAGCCGCGCTGGAGGAAAGCAGTTCTATCATTGTGGAACAGTTCGCCACCGGGCTCGACTTTCGGCTTCTTGTTATCGGCCGTGAACTCGTCGCCGCCTCTCAGCGGCAACCGGCCCAGGTCATTGGTGATGGCATCCACACCATCAGCGAATTGATCGCGGAGGAAAACAAAAATCCCAAACGCGCCAGCGGCCACGCCGCTGCGCTCAGCAAGATCCGCATTGATGCCGTGGCGCTGGCTGTGCTTTCCGAGCAGGAAGTAACGCCGGACAGCATTCCCGAAAGGGACCGCGTAATCCTCATCCGCCGCAATGCGAACCTGAGCACTGGCGGGACTGCCGTTGATGTAACCGACATGGTGCATCCCACCATTCGCGACGCGGCCATCGAGTCAGCCCAGGCGGTGGGCTTGGATATTTGTGGCATCGATCTTGTGGCGCACGACATCAGCCTGCCGCTCAGCTCACGTAATGGTTCAATCATTGAACTCAATGCCCGGCCCGGCCTGCGCATGCACCTTTTTCCTTCGGAAGGGCAGCCCCGCCCGGTGGGCAAGACGGTGATCGACATGATGTTCCCCGCCGGTGAGTCTGGCCGCATCCCTATCGTGGCTGTGACCGGTGTGAACGGCAAGACCACTACCGCGCGCTTTATCTCCCATCTGCTTACTCAAACCGGCCTGACCGTGGGCCTCACGAGCACGGATGGCGTCTTCGTCGGCAGCCGCATGCTGGATGACGGCGATTGCAGCGGGCCTAAGAGCGCCCGCATCGTGCTTTCCAATCCGATGGTGGATGCCGCCGTGCTAGAGACCGCACGCGGCGGAATCCTTCGCGAAGGCCTTTCCTTTGACCGGTGCGATGTAGCGGTCGTGACCAATATTGGCGATGGCGATCATCTTGGTATATCAGATATTGATACAGTAGAACAGCTCTCCGTAGTAAAGAGCTGCGTTGTCGGCGCCGTTTCCCCCGAAGGCCACGCCGTGCTCAATGCCACTGATCCGCTGGTGGTGAGCATGGCTCCGAAGTGCGCCGGCAAGACGATTTATTTCGCCAATGAGGCGGACCATTCCGTGATCCGCGAGCACCGAAAGGCCGGTGGCAAGGCTATCTTCACTCGTGATGGCTCTATCATCCGGGCGGAAGGCGAAACCGAGGAGGTCTTCATGCCGCTGGCGGAGATTCCGCTTACCCATAATGGCCGCGTTGGTTTCCAGGTGGAGAACACCCTCGCCGCTCTCGGTGCTACCTGGGCGCTAAGGCTTCCCGATCAGCATGTACGCTCTGCCGCTCGCACTTTCCAGCCCAGCCTGGACCTCAATGCCGGGCGCTTCAATACCTTACAACTCAAGGGTTTGACCGTAATTGTAGACTACGGCCATAATACCTCCGCGCTGCGCAAAATGGCCGAGGCCGTCCGCAGTTTTCCGCATGAGAAACGCATTTGCGTTTACTCGGCCGCCGGCGACCGCCGCGACCAGGACATCATCACGCAGGGCGCTCTTCTGGGGTCTGATTACGATACTGTATGGTTGTACGAGGGCGACTATTGCCGTGGTCGTGAGACGGGCAAGATCATGGACCTTATGGCGAAGGGCCTGGAATCAGCCACCCGCACCACGCGCATCGAAAAGATTGTCGGTGCCCTCAAAGCTCTCGACCTCGCCATCGCAGATGCCGAACCCGGCAGCCTGCTGGTGATTCAAGCCGACACGGCTGATGAGACCGTGCAGCATTTAAAGAAGACGTACGGTGCGGTCTAAAATGAAGGATGCCTTCATATCCGACGCAGCGGATGTGATCAGTCCTCCCACACTTTGATAAGCTCGACCTCAAAAATCAGCGCTTCATCGGGCCCGATGTCGATGCCTGAGCCGCGAGTGCCATAGGCCAGTTTGGAAGGGAGAAAGAGACGGAAGTGCGCACCCTCCTTCATCATTTGAAGGCCCTCCTTCCAGCCTTTAATGACTCGTTTCAGCGGAAACTCCGCTGGCTCGTTCTGCCGGTACGTGCTGTCGAACTCTACTCCGGTAATTAAGGTTCCCCGATAATGAACCACCACTGCATCCTTCAGACGTGGGCTCTTGCCAGAGCCTTCCTTGAGGACGATGTATTGCAGCCCGCTGGCGGTGGTCACAACGCCGGGCTGGGTCGCATTATCTGCCAGGAATTTCTTGCCGAGTTCAAGTGCTGAGGAAGCCATGATAAGGAAATAAAAAACGGCTTGCCCATCACGTCTTCTATTGCGTCCAGCAAGCTGCATTTTCAGCACACTTTGACCCGCAATCCCTTCTGCCAGGCTGACTCTGAGCCCTTTGATGTCTGTTAAAAAGCGGGTCTTGACTCTTTGCTCGAAAGCCGTTTCATCCTCGCCGCCCGTGGCATGTGCTTCATGGATTCGACAAAAAAATCAGAATTGCGTCGAAACGCGTGCATCAAAAGAAGATTTCCCTCGCCAAACTCACCGATTTTCTGTTATTTAACCGAATCCCTTATCTCAGCAATATCTCCCGCAGACTCTCTATGACACGACTCGAAGGTCTTGTGCGCCGCACAAACATCGCACTGCTCACCGCAGCAGTGGCCTCCTCTGCTTCTCTCCCAGCCTTTGCAGGCTCCAACGGAGGGGGCAGCGCCCTATCGGGAATAGCAGAACGGGAAATCGCCCGACGGACAGCGCGGATGGAAGATGCCCGCCAGGCCATTGAAAAAGGCGACAAACTCTTTTCTGAAGGCGACTTCGAAGGCGCCCTGAGCCAGTATAAGGCCGCCATCGAAGCGATTCCCAATGCTCCTGCCACCGCCGAATGGCGTACATTGGCTGAAGTCAAATATGCGGATGCCTGTGTGGCCCTCGCCAACGAGCGCGCTAAGACCGGTCGTTATAAGGATGCGCGCGAACTGATTCAGGAAGCCCTCGACACCAATCCAGGTCATCGCGGTGCGGAGACCCTTCAGAAGCGTCTTGATGATCCTGATCGTTATCCTCCAGCCCTCACTGCTGAGCATGTGAAGAGAGTACAGGATGTTGAGCGCAGTCTGCAAAAGGCCAACTCCTTCCAGGATTTGGGCCAGTATGACAACGCGATCAAGGAATTCCAGGAAGTCCTCCGTCTTGACCCCTATAATACCGCTGCCCGCCGCGGTATGGAACGCGTGGAACAGCGCAAGAGCCAATATTTCCAATCCGCTCGCGATCACCGTCGTGCGCTTATGATTGAACAAGTGGATGCCACTTGGGAAGAGCAGGTGCCGGTCAAGGCCATTCAGGTGACTGCAGATCTAGGCGCGAGCAAGACGGATGGTGCTCTTTATCTCATTCAGAAGATGAAGACCATCCGGTTCCCTCAAGTGACCTTCGCTGGCGCAACCATTGAAGAGGCCGTGGAATACCTTCGCGTAAAAAGCCGCGACCTCGATAACACCGCTGATCCTACGCAGCGCGGTGTGAACATCATTCTCAAAGCTGGTGATGCCCCCTCCACCGCCCAGATTTCCCTCGATCTGAAGGATGTGCCGATGGAA
>JAQGPI010000512.1 GCA_028293175.1 Verrucomicrobiaceae bacterium
GCCCGGCAGCCAGAGCACCGCACCCGTTGCAAAGATGAAGGAGTGGAAAGGCTGCCAGAAAGTGGGCAGTGCTTTGTACCCCAGGAACACCATAAAGTCCGGCAGATCACTCTTGTAGGCACCCAGCTTGCCAATCAAAAGCATGAGATGCATGCCCGCCATGTAACCACCGAGGGCAAAGAACAGGCTTTGGCAAAGACATAGGAGGCCGGTGTAACCCCATAACCAGTTGAGACTCACCGCGAGCGAGGCAAAGCAGAGGTATTTGCCCCAAATGTTCAATTGAAATGAACTGCTCATCGAACTGAGCAAGGGGATGCCAATGGCGAAGAACAGCAAGGCCACAAGACCCGGCCACTGGCTGGCGGCAAGCGGACCGATTTTAGGACCTGAGTCAGCCAACCAGGAGGTGAATTTCTGCTTCATGAAATCAATGCGGATGCTTCTGCCTCGCTGCCTCGGCAGCGGTGTTGGCTTTGCCTTTCAGCCAAGCTTGACGAATCTTCTGGCAAGTGACCGCGACGCAAAGGACGCCTATCCATCCAATCACGTGCGATGGCTCGATAAACCAGTGCATGGGGCTTTGAGGAGGAGTTACGGGATGCTCGTGACCAGGATGCGCCCAGAGGGCGGAACTACTGGCAATAAAGGCCATCAGCGCTGCGGCAGGGATGTGTGATAAGAATCGAGGCTTCATGAAACAATGGCTTCGTTGATGCATGACCTGCCCTTCCGCAGGAGCCATGCCAGTTGTTTGAAATCCGTTAACCCTCAAGGCTGCGGCTGCGGGAAGGGAAGATGCCGCCCGGCCGCCACTGTAGGATCGCGATGATGCCCATCAGTGTGGTGATCTTTCCCATCACGGGACCGAGGATTGGTTGCAACATCTGATCAATGGAGCCGATGCCCAGGGCGGAAAGCGAGGCTCCTACAATGTTGCCAACGCCGCCCACCGTCACGATCATGAAACTGTCCACAATGTACTTTTCACCCATGCTCGGGCCCACATTGCCAATCTGGGAAAGGAAGGCGCCGGCAAGGCCTGCAAGGCCGGAACCGAAGGCGAAAGTGAAGCCGTTCATTCGTGCGGTGCGAATGCCGAGCGAGGCCGCCATGCGGCGATTTTGCATTACGGCACGCAACTGCATGCCGATGGGCGTTTTTGTCATCATCAGCAGCGTGCCAAAAAGAATTAGCAGCGCGAAGCCAATCACAAACAGTCGGTTATACCCCAGCCCGATGCCCATCCAGTCATAATTGCCTGCCAGCCATTTGGGTGAAGAAACCTGCACGTTGGCTGCGCCGAATTTCAGGCGGAATGATTGCTGCAAAATCATCGAGAGACCCCAGGTGGCCAGCAGGGACTCCAGCGGTCGGTTGTAAAGGTGTCTGACGATCGACCACTCTACCAGCCAGCCCATGGCGGCAGCGGAAAGGAAACAAAGCGGCAGGGAGACAAGGAAGTAGTGGTCGAAGCTGTCGCCCGAATTGCCGTACATGGAAGCGAACCAAACCTGGGTGAGATAGCAGGTGTAGCCACCGATGGTGATGAATTCGCCATGTGCCATATTGATAACGCCCATCAAACCGAAGGTAATAGCCAGTCCCAGGGCGGCGACAATAAGCACCGAGCCGGTGCTCAAACCCCGGAATAGCGTGCCTCCCCTTTCAACCCAGTCCTGCTTGGACTCGATAGAAACGAGAGCTTCTTTTGCCACTTTGATAAGCGCGGTGTCACGCGTCGCATCAGGCTTGGCGGACTCCGTCTGCACGACGGTTTTCAATTGATCACGAGCAAGCAAGGAGGCCAGGTTGCCGAGCTTCGTGATGGCTTCCAACCGTGCAACGCCAGTGGCGAGCTTCAGGTTGCAGAGCGCAATGCCTTCCTCAAATCCAGCCCGAGCGACGGGTGAAGTCTGCTTGGGCAGCATATCCACAAGGATCTTGAGACTGTCTTCCTCCTGCCTCGCGCCCACTTGGCGGGCGGCGACGGCACGCTCGCGTTCGCTATCCGCCTTGAGTGCGAGAACATCCAGGAGCTTGGTCAGCAACTTGCGCGAGGAGCGGTCAGGATTGGAAGCGGAAGCATTAGCAAGATCGATAGTGATGATTTCACCTGTGCTGAGCTTCTCTGTTTTCGCGGTCCCCTGCCCACCTTTGCCATTGTAGATCACCACATCCGCCGCCCCGGTCGCAGGTTTGACGATCCAGAGTTCACCGCGCCGCCAAAGTTCAATTAAAGAAGCATCGGCTTGAACGCCTTCGGCACCAAATTGCTCCAGCAGTTTTTCACGGGCCTCTCCGCTTGCCAGAATAGCCTGCGAAAGTAGAGCTGATCCTTTCGTTGCTTCGTGCGCCTGGGATACGGAGCTGCACATGCAGGACAAGACTAGAAAAACCAAGGAGAAAAAGCAAGTCAATCGCATGTGAATTGGAGATTTCTGGCATGCCCCTTAGCTAGATGCGTTCCAATTTTTGAAATGACTTCAAAGAAAGTTCGTTCGGCTTGAAATTGATTCATTGCCTTACAGCCGAACCATTCCCAACTCAAGAAGAGCGGCCTCAAGCCGCTCCCTCCATAAAATGAAAAGGTACCGCCCCACTCAGGGCGGTACCCGTCTCATTACAACATCATGAACACTCTCGTTACTTCTTCTTGAACGTGCCTTTGAGGAATGGCTCACCGACAACGCCCTCGAAGCTCTTTACCACCTGGAACTGTCCGGTCGGCAGAGTCTCGCCGATGTACACGTTCTTTGTTAGGTGGTGATTCTTTTGGCTGGTGACCGTGCCACCAGGACCGTCAAATGCGATGCCGCTCTTCAGCGCTTCCATCACCTTTTCGACTTCAAATGTGCCCGCCTTTTCGACCGCTGCCTTCCAGAGGTACACACCATCATAGGAGAGCACCATTGGTGAGCAGGTCACGCGGTTTTCCTTCACCACGCCGGAGGCGGAGGTGCCCTTCAGCCAGGCCTGGAAATCAGCCACGAACTTCTTGTTCGCAGGAGTGTCCAGGGACATGAAGTAGGTCCAGCAGCCGAGGTGACCGACGAGATCCTTGGTTGGCAGGGCGCGGAATTCATCTTCAGACAAGCTGAAGGAAACCACTGGGCACTTTTCGGAAGTAAGGCCGGAAGCGGCGAACTCCTTGAAGAATGGCACGTTGGCATCACCATTGGTGGTGTTGATCACGCAAGCCTTGCCGCCGGCGGAGAATTCCTTGATCTCAGCAACGATCTGCTGGAAATCGGTGTGACCGAAGGGGGTGTACTTCCCAGCGGAGATGACCTCGCCCTTGCTGTCTTTCTTGAAACCACCGCCGATGTTTTCGATCGGAATGCCCTTGGAAAGGAGATACTCCAGCAACACAAGGTTGGTGGTCTGAGGATACACGTAGTCGGTGCCCAGCAGGTAGAACTTGGTGTAACCTTCCTTGAGCAGGTAATCCACAGCAGGG
>JAQGPI010000521.1 GCA_028293175.1 Verrucomicrobiaceae bacterium
GGCGGTGACCATCCCTGTGATCGCCAGCGGCGGTGCCGGCAAAATGGAGCACATGGTGGATGTCCTCAGCGAAGGCAAGGCGGATGCCGTGCTCGCCGCGAGCATTTTCCATTTTGGCGAATACACCGTGGGTGATGTGAAGCAGTACCTGGCCACCCACCAAGTGCCGGTGAGGCTCTAAGTCAAAACGTAGAGGCGACTCACCCCTTCGCCCGCTTCGCGAAGTCCTTGGCGAAGTAGGTGAGGATCATATCTGCGCCGGCCCGACGGATGCCAATCAGGGACTCGTACACGATTTTCTCCTCGTCGACCCAGCCTGCGGCAGCGGCGGACTTGATCATGAGGTATTCGCCGCTCACTTGATAGGCGGCGATAGGCAGCGTGGTGCTGCCGCGCAGGTGGGAGATGATGTCCAGGTAAGGACCGGCCGGCTTCACCATCAGGATGTCCGCGCCTTCGGCCTCATCCAGCATGGCTTCCCGCAAGGCCTCACGTGCATTGGCAGGATCCATCTGATAAGTCTTCTTATCGCCCGATTTAGGTGCCGATTCCAAGGCACCGCGGAACGGGCCATAGTAGGCACTCGCGTACTTCGCCGCGTAACTCATGATCGAGACGCCACTGAAATCCTCGTCATCCAGCGCCTCTCGCAGGGCGGCCACGCGCCCATCCATCATGTCGCTGGGGGCCACGATGTCGGCTCCCGCACGGGCATGACACAAGGCCTGCTCGCACAGCACATCCACGGTCTCATCGTTCAGGATACGGCCGTCTTCGGAAACCAGTCCATCGTGGCCGTCACTGTTGTAAGGATCGAGCGCCACATCCGTGATGACCATGAGCGTGGGATGCGCCGCTTTCAGCGCCTTGATGGCACGCGGCACCAGTCCATCGGGATTGAAGCACTCTTCCGCTCCCGGGGTCTTCAAATCATCCGCGATGCGCGGGAACAATACCACTGCCGGAATGCCCAGCGCATGAGCTTCCCCCGCTTCCTTCACCAGGCCTTCGATGGTCCAGCGCTGACATCCGGGCATGGAGGCAATCGGCTCGATCACATCCCCTTCTTGAAGGAACAGCGGATAGATCAGATGCCCTGGACCAATCTCCGTCTCACGAACAAGATCGCGAATGGCGGCGGACTGGCGATTGCGGCGGGGGCGGATGGGAAGCGAGAGCGACATGAAAGGCTACTTTGGATGCAAGAAAGCGGACTGCCAAGTGCGGACACAGCGCCGCATCATTCGTACATCATACTCACGAGACGATGTTTACAAACCGTTGTCGTGGTGAACTTTTCCGCCCAGTGACTTCCATTGCCGAACCCCTCATCACCCAGCGCGTGGACAAATGGCTGCACCACGTGCGCATCTTCAAGACCCGCACGCTGGCCACCCAGGCCTGCAACCGCAGCAATGTTAAAGTGGACCACGATGCCTTGAAGCCGTCCCGCGAATTAAAGGGGGGTGAAACCCTGCACATTGAGCGTGGCGACTTGAAACTCATCATCAAGGTCATCGCCTTTCCTGAGGTGCGTATTGGCCCGCCATTGGTGCCTCAGTTCTATGAAAACCTCACGCCGCCCGAGAATTATGTGCGGGCCAGCGAGGCGCGCAAGGAACGGGCGATGATCACACCGCGCCCGCATGATCTGCTTACCCGGCCGACAAAGAAGGATCTTCGCGAGATTCGCAAACTGATGGGCAAGGATTGAATTAAGCCGGATCAGATTCCACTGGCAGCAGCACGCGCACCGTCGTTCATTGCCCAGGCAGGCTATAGATCTTGATGGCAACCCGATGGCTTTTCACAATGCCCAGCACGGCGGTAAGGCCGAGTCCCCTGCGTGGAAATTTGGTGGAAAGAAGGGATCAAACACGGTCTTCACCACTTCCTCTGGCATGCCGCTGCCACGATCAATGATGTCGATAAACGTATTCGCCAGCGGGCGGCTGAATGGCCGCCAGGGCCACCACCGGCTTGCCTGCCGCCCGTTGCAGAAGCATGGAGGAAAGGGCGACGGCGTACTGGCAGTCGCCAGTCACCAACTCTTCGGCAAAGTTGGTTTCGGGGCCGCCTTCTTCAGCAACACCTCCAACCCAGTCTACTCTCTGCTTGATAACCCTTCTCGACGGCGGCGTAGTAGCCCGCGAACTGGAAGGCGTGCTTCCATTTGAGCTGCACTACGACTTTGTCAGATGCTGCAAACCCGATGTTTGCCAGAGAGCAGAGAAGCCACGGCGTCACTCGCCTTAAAACGCAGGCTCCGCAGCCCGGCATGGAGCCAGACTGCGGTTCTTAAAGACGACGTATGAGGAGAACAGACAGAACCAGCGACATAACGATCGCCCCCGAATGGCTAACGACCACTTGGCGTTAGCCTTATTCGGCGCGCCGCAGCTCTGTCACAATACGGCATAAGCTCGCAAAGTTAATTTGCGGCGCGTTGGATGCCGTTGCCCACCTCGCGCACGTCACTGCCTACGCCGCGAACGGTGTGACAGCTGGTGCCTGCGAAAAGAAGGGTAGTGATAGCGAAAGCGACGATGATTTTAGAGAACGTATTCATAGGTATGAAGGATGGAATGGCACTGTGGGGCAGCACCGCCAACCACTTCATTGGCCAACAACGGCCGCAGGAAGACTGGCAAGCGTTTTCGGGCTTCTCTTGCGAGGAGTCGCCGCCCTCTTGTCACTTCGTATTTCAACCTGTCGTTGGCCGTTAGAATCTCCCGCGAGACACGGCGTCGCGCCACTAAGCCGCTCTTTCAAGCTAGCCGTTCCAGTAATCCACCTACTCTTGAGATCCAAGTTCGCAAGGTAATCCAGTGCAGTCATCACCTAGTATACGCCCGAAGCGAAGACTTTAGCCCGCACTTTTTACACTTTGAGTAAAAATTTAGGTAATGAATTCAGAATGTTTAGCGTAACATCGCGTTCTCACGCCCGCTCGTCCTCTGTAAAACCAAATCGCTCCGGGTTCAAGATCTTGCCACTTTTGACTCTGCCAAGGCATTCAATCCAAGGGCGAGGGCACCGCAGATACCGGAGCGATCACCTAGCCCCGGTGGCACAATGTAACTGTCGATGGCGTAAACGATGGCGGGGGAATTCACGTAGCCGTTGAGCAGGCGCACCGTATGAGAGCGCACTGACTCGATGAGCCCCTTCTGCTTCATCACGCCACCGCCCAGGATGATGCGCTTGGGAGAGAGAGTGAGGATCACATTGATTAAACCATAGGCAAGGGTTTCGGCCACTTCTTCAAGCGCAGGATGATCGGCGGGCATGTCTTCACCCCTGATGCCCCAGCGTGCGGCGATGGCAGGGCCGCAGACAAAGCCTTCCAGGCAGCTCTTATGATATGGGCAATGGCAGTCCGGCACGATGACGCCAGGCGTGCGCGGTGCAGGCACCGAAAGATGGCCAATTTCCGGATGTAGCAAGCCATGCAGCGGCTGTTGATTTACAATCACGCCACCGCCAACGCCGGTGCCAACGGTGATGTACACCAGGGGGTCGTGGTTTTGTCCAGCACCCCAGAGCATTTCGCCGATGGCGGCAGCATTGACATCCGTGTCAAAACCGACCGGCACCTGGAACCGGCTATGCAAAGGCGCAATGACGGGAGTATGCGACCACCCGGGTTTCGGCGTGGTAGTAATGAAGCCGTAGGTTGCGCTGGTTGGGTCCAGATCGATGGGCCCAAAGGAGCCCACGCCAATGGCCTGAATGGGGCCGTACTTGCGGCAGGATGCAGAGATGAACTGGATGGTCTCACGCATCGTGTGAGCCGGGTCGGAGGTGTCAATGCGGGTAACCGCCTTGATGTCCTCGGGGCCGCTTCCCACGGCCACCACAAACTTGGTGCCGCCAGCTTCAATAGCGGCGATGAGAGGGGCCGGGGTGTCCATAGGAGGAAGAAGTGAAGGGTTATCGCGGCGAGTTCTTCAGCCCGAGGCTGGCGTAAATTTCGCGGGTGGCGTGGGACTTGTTGAGCGTGTAAAAGTGGATGCCGTCCACCCCATGATCAAGCAGATCAGCGCACTGCTCCGTGGCATAGTGAACGCCCACGCGTTGCACTGCGGCCTCGTCATTTCCGCAACGGGCAAGGGCGCGCAGAAGCTTGGCCGGATAGCGCGAGCCGCCCGCTAGTTCAGCCATGCGTTTCATGCCGGAAAGAGAAGTGAGCGGCATGATGCCTGCAATGATCGGCACATTGATGCCGGCAATGCGGCAGCGGGCGCGGAAATCCAGGAAGTCATGATTATCGAAGAACAACTGCGTGCAGATGTTGTCTGCTCCAGCATCCACCTTGGCCTACAGATTGTCCATCTCCAGCATGCGATTGGGAGTGGAAGGATGCCCTTCGGGAAAGCCCGCTACACCGACACCAAAACCGCGCCCATCGGGATGCACGCCGCTGGCATTGAATTTCTTGATGAAGGCCACGAGGTCAGCCGCATGCTGGAAGGCATCGTCTTCGCGCCGGTACTCGGTAAGGTTCTTCGGCGCGTCACCGCCCAGGGCAAGAATGTTACTCACGCCAGCTTTGGCGTATCGCTCCAGGATCGCCTGAATGTCGGTTTCGGAGTGGCATACGCAGGTAAGGTGCGGCACCGTGTCAATGCCTGTGTCTTTCTTGATGCGCACCACCAGATCATGGGTCATCTCGCGGGTCGTTCCCCCTGCCCCGTAAGTCACGCTGACGAAGTCTGGCTTGTACCCTGCCAGTTCTCTCACCTCGTTGAACAACGCTTCCGAAGCTTCCGCCGATTTGGGAGGAAAGAATTCAAATGAGAAAGTAGGGCGTTGCTGCTGAAAAATGTCGGCGATGTGCATGAGAGGCAAGATAATGAACTCGCGGGCAGGCACCCGCGCAAGCGATTGGAAAGGGTTCGCTGGGAAAGTCACTGGGCGGTCAGGCAGACCACCAGCGTCACGGCAAACAGCAGCAAATAGATGCCAGAGAGCGCGAGCAGGCCATTGTAGGCCTTGCCGGGCGGCAGCCGCCACGTCTGAAAGATGATCAAAACGCCGATAAGTCCCATCACGAGTGAGGCCACAGGCACACGTGCCACGCCCTGCGCCCACCAGTAGCTTTGCAGCGCCAGAGCGATGACGACCAGCATGGTGATCTCCCATCGGGCAAACGTCACCCCGAACCGCGCAGCCAGCGTACGCTTGCTGGTGCTGCGATCTTCATCGATGTCGCGCAGATTGTTGATGGCGATGAGCACGGTGCTCAAGCAGCCCACTTGCACCCCAGCCACCAAGCCCTGTACGAGCCATTGGCCGGACTGGACAAAAGCCGAACCGGTGACCGCGACCAGGCCGAAGAACAAAATCACGAACAGCTCACCGAGCCCCCGATAGGCCAGCGGAGCGGGTCCCCCCGTGTAGCCATAGCAGAAATAGAGTGAAGGGACGCCTATAGCCAAGATGGGCCATCCACGAGCAAAAAGAAGCGGTAAGGAAAACGCCGTCGCCACCCCAAGCATGAGCAACGCTGCCAGGATAGCCTGCCGCGAGGTCACCACACCCGAGGCTGTAATTCGCCGGGGGCCGATGCGTGCCGCCGTGTCACTGCCTTTTTCAAAGTCGATGGCATCGTTGAACCAGTTCGTCGCCACCTGTAGAGCCATGCAGGAAAGCAGAGTGCTGGCGGCAAGCCCCCAATGCAGCGCCCCGCCAAACCGCCAGCCAATCGCCGTGCCCACAATCACAGGCGCCACCGCCGCTCCCAAGGTCTTGGGCCGCGCCGCATCGATCCAGTCAGAAAGTGTTGCCATCTCACCTATACATGGCGGGATAGGCACTGGGCTCAATGCGTTATTATTTGAGACCAAAACGATTTCGTCGCTCCCATACAAGCTTGACGCCCGCACCTACCATTGGTCTACTGCCTGCACGGTGTTCCGCTGCCTTTCCATCTTCCTTTTATCCGGCACCGCCGCCCTGGCGCAGAGCCTGCTGCTGCCGTGGAGCGGCCACGGACACGACCCGCAGCACAGCGGGATTTCGCAGGTGTCCGCGCAACCGCTTCAGCAGATTCGCTGGCAGACGCCCATTGATTTGAACCGGCAGTACAGCGGTCAGTACCTGCTCATTCATTACGCCTCGCCGCTCGTCACCCGGCAGAACACGGTCGTCGTTCCGGTCAAAACCGGTGCCACGGACGGCTTCAGGGTCGAGGCGCGTCAGGGCAGCAATGGCACGCTCAAATGGATGCTGAACACGGATTACTCCCTGCCATCGCACAACTGGACACCCATGTACAGCCTTGCTCTGACCCCCAAGAACCGGCTGTGTTATGCTGGGGTCGGAGGTACAGTGTACTACGTTAATAATCCCGATACTGGCACCCAGCCAGCCGCGCACGATGGACGGCTGGTCTTTTATGGTCTGGCCAACTACCAGGCCAGTCCGGCAACATTTGACGCTGCGGTGAAGATCAACACCTCCATGACCTCCGACCGTTATGGCAACTTATTCTTTGGCTATGTGGTGACCGGCACCGTCATGCTTTCCGGCAATGTACAATTGAAAAGCGGCATCGCCCGCATTGCCGAAGACGGCACCGGCTCCTGGGTGGCCGCAAGCGCCGCGGCCAGTGATGGCACCATCGAAGCTCTCGCCCACAATCAGGCCCCTGCCCTGAGCAACGACCACAAGACGCTCTACATTGGCGTGAG
>JAQGPI010000537.1 GCA_028293175.1 Verrucomicrobiaceae bacterium
ACCTGCTGGCGGATCGCCAAGCCGTGCCAGCTTGGCTTTCCGGCACTTCACGGGCGAAGGCGGTGTAGTCCTGCCGCCGCGTTTCATGGATGCACACGAGCACGCGACTTGAGGGCACGGGCACGAACTTCATGCCGAGGCTGTTGGTGAAGCTGCGCCGGGCCACTTCGTCCGCAGGAAGGGGGGAGGGAAAACTCACTCGTGGCAGCGGCTCGGGCGGCCTGTACTTGGCGGGAGGTGGGGGCGGCGGAGGAGGAGTAAAGGTGGCGCGGGCAGCGGGTGTGCGCTTTTCAAGGATGCAGCGGAAGCCAACGCCGTTCATGCGCCGGTTTGGCTCGCCAGAATGGCGATGGGAAGAGAGCATTTCGTCGCGTCGGCTGGACATGAAAAAGCTGCCGCGCACCACGCGCTTCTTTCGGGCCGCATCATACCAGTCCTCGCACCATTCAGAGACGTTTCCCCCCAGATCATACAGGCGGAGGGCGTTGGGCTTGAATGACATCACAGGGCTGGTGGTGACAAAACCATCGCTAAACCTATCCAGACTGGGGACATCTGGGAACCAGTCGTGGCACGCCGCGTCCGCATAGTTGCCGGGCAAGTTGGCGGTCGTTGGCGGATAATCACCCCCCCAGGGGAAGTGAGTGGCGTCCTTGTCTGACAGCACCGCCGGTGACGTGCCAGCCGGACGATCCTCAGCGAGACCGGCGGCGAGGCTCCATTCCGCATCTGTGGGCAGCCGGTAGGTCCTGCCTTCTTGAGCACTGAGCCAAGTGCAGAAGAAGCGTGAGTCCTCCCAGCTCACCATCACGATGGGATGGCCGTCCTGATCACCACAAGGGTGGCGCGGCCCTTGTGGGGTGGAGACACCTGGGGTTTTCCAGCGGTCGCTGACCGTGGAGACGCGCTCCGCATACGTGGCGTAGTCTTGCCGACGAGTTTCGTGGATGCAGATGAAAGCATCATTGCCGGGCAAGGGAACGAACTTCATGCCGAGGCTGTTGGTGAAGAAGCCATCCGCAGCGGCCTGCACAGGACCGGGCGGGCCGCTCTGGGCCCGGCGCGCCATCATGGGCGGGCCGAGCGCTGCACCGGTGATCACCGAGCCCGCGGCTGCGGCGATGCACAGGGTGCGATGCCGCCGGAACCAGCGGCCTGCGCCGTAGGCTAGGCTGGGCGGTCGCGCCAGCACCCGCTCGCCAGCCAGATGGCGCTCTACATCAGCGGCCAGCTCGGCCACGCTGGCGTAGCGGCGGGCGCGGTCTTTTTCCAGGGCGCACAAAGTGATCCAGTCCAGGTCCGCACACATCGCGGCGACCAGCGCCCGGGGCCGGACAGCGGTGCTGCCTTGCGCCGTGGTTTTGCGGCGCACGCGGGTGCTGGGGCGCTCAGGCACGGTTTCCAGGATCAACTGCTTTACGGCTTCGATGCCAGCCGCACCTTGGCTGGTCGTATGAAAGGGCAGCAGGCCGGTGAGCAGTTCGTACAACAGCACACCCAGCGCATAGACGTCGCTGCGCACATCCAGCTCCTGGCGTCCCTCCAGCTGCTCTGGCGACATGTAAAGCGGCGTGCCGATTACTTGGTCGCCCTGGGTCAGCCGGGTGAGGCGGTCCAGGGAAGAAACGTCGAGCGCCATGGCCACCCCGAAGTCGATGACCTTGGGCATGGGCTTGTCGGCGCTTTCGGCCATGAGGATGTTGTTCGGCTTGAGATCGCGGTGGAGGATGCCTTTCTCGTGGGCATGCTGCACGGCGCGGCAGATCTGGACGAACAGCCCCAGGCGTTGTGGGATGGTGGCTTCATGCGCTTCGCACCAGTGGGTGACCGGCCCACCGCGCACCAGTTCCATGGCGAACCACGGCTTGCCTGCAGTGCTGACGCCTGCGTCGAGCAGGGTGGCAATGTTGGGATGTTCCAGAGTGGCCAGCGCTTGGCGCTCCAGATGGAAGCGGGCGAGGACTTGCGCCGTGTCCATACCTGTCTTGATGATCTTCACTGCCACTTCGCGCTGAACGACCTCCGTCTGCTCTGCGCGCCAGACGTCGCCAAAGCCGCCTTCACCGATCAGCTCGCGCAGGCGGTATGGACCTATCTGACGGTCCGCCGGTGCGGCATGGGAGGCAGTGTCGGACGGAAGGCGGTCGGGATACTGGGCATCAGGGGAGGCGGGTGATGCGGCCATGGTCGTTGGAAAGAGGAAGCGTTGCGGAGATTACAGGGCCGGGGTGCCTGGTTTGAGGTCCAGCACCACTCGAAAGCCGTGGCAGGGATGCTGGGTGTCGGACCGAGCGTAGTCCACGATGGTGCGGGTGGAGGAGAGCAACTGTTCTTTGTAGTGGCTGCTGGGATAGTCCCAGCTGCTGCCGCGCAGCACCCGCTTGGTCTTGGCCCGGTTCGCCCAGTCTGCAACCCATTCCATGACGTTGCCGCCCATGTCATAGAGGCCGAGCTTGTCGGGCGCGAAACTCATCACAGGCGCGACCATTGCAAAGCCGTCGCGGTAGCCTTCCAGGCAGATGCCGGGGTTTTCGGCAATGGAATCTTTACAGGTCAGGTCGCGGTAGTTCCCAGCGCCCAGGGGAGGTGGCCAGACAGGGCCCCAAGGATATTCTGTGGTATTCTTGAAGACGTTTTCCGGGGTGGTAGCCGACGTCCATTTCTCCTCCTTGCCGATGCCGACGGCACAGCTCCACTCGCGGTCCGTTGGCAGGCGGTAGGTTCGGCCTTCGCGGCGGCTGAGCCATTTACAAAAGTCACGCGCGCCCTCCCAGTTGATGCGGGCCACGGGCAGGTTTTGACTGGTGGGGGCCCTTGGATCAACGCCTGGCGTGTTCACTGGGCCCCAACTGCGGCCGGGATCAAAATCCTTGCCCAGGTAGGCGATGAAGTCCCTATACCGCGTCTCATGAATACAGAACATGACATCCGTGTCCGGCACGGGAACAAACTTCATGTCCAGGCTGTTAGTGAAACTGCCGTCCGCCGCCAGTTGTAAGAGCGGAGGAGCGGAAGCCGCCGAAGCCGGGATTTGGGCATTGTCCGGCCAGTTCAGAAGGGCGGCAATGACGACGGTGGTGGCGGCGGCTCCGGCGCACGCGGCGAAGATGCTCCTGCGGCGGCGGCGCAGCCAGCGACCAACGCGATAGGCGACCTCCGGCGGACTAGCCAGAACCGGCTTCCCCTCCAGATACCGGCTCACATCCGCAGCCAGATCGGCGGCGGAAGGGTAGCGGCGCTCCCGGTCCTTCTCCAGCGCGCGCAGCGTGATCCAGTCCAGATCAGGAGCCAGGCGAACTGGCAATGGCCATGCGGGGGAATGAGGGGCTTCGTGATGGCGGAGGCGCAGGCTGGGCCGTTCCGGCTCGGTATCCAGCATCATCCGCCGCACAGCACTGAAATCGGCGGACGCCAAGCGGTCGAGGTCAAAGGGCGGCAGGCCGGTGAGCAGCTCATACAGCAACGCGCCGAGGGCATAAACATCGCTGCGTGCATCCAATTCCTGACCTCCCTCAATCTGCTCCGGCGACATGTAGACCGGAGTGCCGACGATCTGGTTCTCCCGGGTCAACAGGGTGAGGTCTGCGGGCGCGGCACCATGCATCACCTTAGCAATGCCGAAGTCGATCACCTTCGCCGTCGGCCTGCCGTCGATGTGAGTGACCATCACGTTGGCCGGCTTCAGGTCGCGGTGCAGGATCCCCCTGACATGGGCGTATTCCACGGCCTCGCAGACTTGCATGAACAACCGAAGCCGCTCGTCCAAGGCAGGCCGGTGATGGGCGCACCAGCTAGTGATGTTTTCACCGCGCACCAGCTCCATTGCAAACCAGGGCTGGCCCCCTGTATCGACCCCAGCATCCAGCAAGACCGCGATGTGGGGATGATCCAGGCCCGCTAATGCCTGACGCTCCTGGTTGAAGCGGCCCAGCACCTGGGCGGTGTCCATCCCCGGCTTGATGACCTTTAGTGCCACTTCACGGCGCACCACTTCCCTTTGCTCTGCCCGCCAGACACTGCCGAAGCCGCCTTCTCCTAGTAGTTCGCACAGGCGGTAAGGGCCCAGGGTGTCACCTTCCTTCTCAACGCCGGGACCTCCCGCACCAAGCATTTCCGCAAAAATGCGCCCCGCATTGGCCCGTAACAGCGCGTGTGGCGTCAGGCCAGCGGCCTGGAGTGTTAGATCCTCGGTCGGTTCGTCCGCGCTGTCTGGAGGTGGAGCGGAGTGCGGCATGCGTCAGGTGAAAGCCTTGAACAATTCCACCATCTCCTCGCGGATCAGCCTTGGATCATCGGTATCAAGCGTAGCAGCGAGTTCTTGCTCGATCTTGTCGCGATAGTGCCTGCGCATTCGATGCAGGGTCAGGCGCAGGGCACCGGCGGTGGTGCCGGTTCGGGCGGCGATTTGCACGAGGCTCGCGTCATCATGCTCTTGCAGCAGGGGTCCCACTAGAAGGTCGTAGCGGTCCAGCCAACCCCGCTCTGCATAGTCGTTTCGCAAGGCCTCCAAGCTGTGCTCCAGCACGGCTCCCGCCCATTGGCGGTTGTACAGAGTCTCAACGCTCAAGCCAGCCGTGCCAGGTGTAAGGTAAAGCTGCTCGGCTGCATCGGCGTCCATAAACTCCGCTACTGGAATGTGCTCCGCGCCGCCGCCCCGTTTCTGCCGGTTGGCCCGCTGTCGCTGCTGGCCACAGTAGTTGTTAAAGGCGCAAAGAAGCAGCCCTCGTAGCTTGCCGGTCGATTCGTCCGCCTGGGTAAAAGTTTCGCGCCGCAGCATGCATTCGAAAAATCCCTGCACCAAGTCCTGTGCGTCATGCTGACCAAATGCCTTCTGCCGCGCAACGCAGTAAAGCGGCTGCCAGTAGGCGCGGCAGAGAACGTTCAGCGCGGCGCGGGCCTCCTCTTCCGAGCCTTTGCACAGGCGATGCAACAAGCTCCATTGGGTGGAAGGGAATAGACTGGCGGAGGGCTCCATGCGAAATGCAACACTGGTGATTGCATGTAATACTGCGGCTGTCGTCGCCTATTTCAGACTGGTTTGCGCAGGCAAAACAACATGCCGGAGGGCCCTGTGGAGCTCCACATGGGACCTGCTTTCTTCAATCAGCGGTCTGCATTGCCCTTATCAGTCCCACCGTTGCTTTTTGATTGAGCAGGGAAAGATGGTTCGTATCCATGCTTACCCCTTTTGAAGATCCATCCCCTCATCCTTGAATCCTCACGCCATGGTGTGAAGGCCTTGCTGCTTGTTGGCTGCGCGGCTTTGTTAAACCTGCGTTGCCGGGCAGAGTCATCAGGCGATGACGAATCGGCAGCGCTCCAGGCCGAGGCCACAAAGGCGTTTAAGCAGAAGGTCGCCCCCTTTGTAACCAAGTACTGCCAGGACTGCCACGGGAACAAGAAGACGAAGGGCAAGCTCAACCTGCAACCCGCGCTCTCCAAGCCCGGCGATGCCGCCTACGTGCAGGCCTGGCTCCAGGCGCTCTCGAACGTGAGGGCCCATGACATGCCCCCGGATGACGAGGACAAGCAGCCGACGGAGGAGGAGCGCCAGAAGTTCCTGGATGCGGTGGCGAAGATCAAATACTTGAGCCCCAAAGATCCCGGGCCGTTTGTGATCCGCCGCCTGACCAAGGTGGAATATGGCAATACCCTGCACGATCTGCTAGGGGTCGATCCGGCGGTTGCTGCGGAGCTGCCTGATGAAGTGTCTGGCGAGGGCTATCTGAACACCTTGTCGCCTCTGCAGATGGAGCAGTATTTGGTGATCGCCAATGAGGCGCTGAACCGGGCGCTGGGGCCTGCCAAGGGACCGGCGACGGAGGCGCAAAAGCGTCTCCTGGGTGATCCACCCGCCCCGGGGGCTGACGCACGGGCGGCGGCACGCAAGGTAGCCCAATCGGTGGCGCGCAAAGCGTTTCGTCGGCCTCCCTCCCAGAACGAAGTGGATGTGCTGATGCAGGTCTATGATCTCGCCGGACAAAACAAGCTCGGGTATCCGGCGGCGCTGCGGCTGATGCTCAAAGCGACCCTCGTATCTCCTCAATTCCTCTTCATTACCCCGGCTTCCGAAGCCAAGGCCGGGAGCAATATTGTGGCCCTCGATGATTACCAACTGGCCTCCCGTTTGTCCTATCTGCTGTGGGCTACCATGCCTGATGCAGAGCTGGCAAAGCAGGCGGACAGTGGCAAGCTGCATGAGCCCGAGGTGCTCAAGGCACAGGTGCAGCGCATGCTTAAAGATCCTCGGTCGCGGGCGCTGTTTGATGGGTTCGGAGGGCAGTGGCTTGACCTCGCGGATATCGCAACCCGGACCTTCGACCCCGAGAAGTTTCCCCAGATGACCGCTGAGTTGCGCTCAGCGATGTACGATGAGGCGCGACTGTTCTTTGACAGCATCGTGCGGGAGAATCGCAGCATCGTCAGCTTCGTGGACAGCGACTACACCTTCCTCAATGAAACGCTGGCCAAGGTTTACGGCCTCGAAAAGACCGTCACAGGCCCGGAGATGCGCAAGGTCTTGCTCACCAATGCCGACCGTGGCGGCATCCTGGGAATGCCCGGTGTCCTGGCGGCGACTTCTTTCCCCAACCGTACCAGCCCCGTCAAACGCGGAGTATGGGTGCTGGAGCAGGTGCTCGGCGAGCGGGTACCGCCTGCGCCGCCGAACGTGCCTGCTTTGGAAAAGCAGGACAAGAAAACCGTCGCGAATCTGACCCTGCGCCAGCGCACGGAATTGCATCGCACGAACGCGGTCTGTGCCAACTGCCACAAGATGCTCGATCCCATTGGATTCGGCCTGGAGAACTTCGATGCCATCGGGCGCTGGCGCGACCAGGACGAATCAGGAGGCGCAATTGACGCCGCCGGTGAACTTCCAGGCGGTAAGCGCTTCTCTTCACCGCGCGAACTGAAAACCATCCTCTCCGCCCGCAAGGACGACCTCGCCCGCAACTTGACGGAGAGACTGCTCGCCTACGCCCTCTGCCGCCAGCTCGAAGGATACGACCAGATCGTAGTGGATCGTCTCGTAAAAGCCATCGCCAAGGACGGCTACCGTATGCAGACTCTCATCACCGAAATCGTCATGAGCTATCCTTTCACCCATCGTCGCATCTCGGATCACCTTGCTTCCTCGGCCCATGAAAAATAGCCCGCTCATTGATCGTCGCACCTGCCTGAGAGGCATCGGTGCCTCGCTTGCCCTGCCCCTGATGGAAACCATGGGCTGGGCCGCGCCGGGGAAGGGCAAAGCAGCGATCAAGCCACCTCTGCGGCTCGGATTCATGTACATGCCGCACGGGGTAATTCCAGATGTGTTCTGGCCCGATGACGCGGACAACTTCCTGTCCGAGCCGCCGCCAGCCCTCAACTCGTTGATTCCGGTGCTGCACAAGTGCCTGATGATGAAGGGCATCTCCGGTGTGCCGAATGGTCCTTTCAGCGGTGCGCCACATGCGCTTGAGCTTTCCACGTGGCTCACGGCAGCGCTGCCGGATGCGCCGTCTCGCGCTAAGATCAACATCGCGATTTCCGCCGATCAAATCGCGGCCAATTACGTCGGCGGCATGACCTCCCTGCCGTCACTGGAGCTGGCCACCATGCCGCAGACGCACAAGGAAAATCAGGCGGGCCTGAACGAGGGGTATTATTCGCATTGCAGCTTCCGGTCGGCCACCCAGGCCGTGCCCGCCGAGACCAACCCGCGCAGCGTTCTCAACCGCCTCTTCGGGGACCGGGCATCGGGCAAGCCTGGAGCTTCCACCAAAGCGGACCCGCTGGACCGCAGCATGCTGGATCTGGTGATCGGAGGCGCGCGCGACCTCCGCCGTAAGCTGCCGCAGGATGATCAGCACAAGCTGGATGAGTACCTGGACAGCGTGCGTTCCGTGGAGCGCCGCATTGCATCCATTGAGTACCGCCTGAAAGAGGCGGCGCTGGAGAAGGCCGGTGTCCGTGCCAGCAAACGCAATGCCTCAGATTCGCTGCCCATCGAGATCAAGATTCCTGAAGGCGACAAGCGCAGCGAGTACATGCAAGTGATGGCCGACCTCACCGTGCTGGCCTTCCAGACGGACACCACACGCGTGAGCACTTACATCGGCTCCACACCCAACGGCGTGTCTTATCCAGAGCTCGGGTTCAATGACTCGCATCACTCCCAGACGCATCACAACCATCAGGTCGACAAGGTGGACAAGGTCGCCAAGATCACCGCCTTCAACATCGAACAGTTCGCCTACATGGTGAAGAAGATGGACGGGCTGCGGGAAGGCGACGGCACCCTGCTGGACAACTGCATCATGATGTGGGGCTCTGGTCTTGAGGACGGCAACAAGCATAGCCGCGACAATCTGCCCTTCATCATCGCAGGCAGCGGTGGCGGTTCGCTCAAGACAGGCCAGTTCCTTAACAATGTCAGCGGCAATCAAGGCGATCTGCTCACCACCTTGCTTGGCTGTGCAGGTATTCCCTTGGACCGGCCCATTGGCATCGCGAGCAAGACCCTGCCTGAAATCACCACCAAGGGCTGAGCGGCGGCCTATGCGACTCGGTGTTTGAGGAGGACCTCAATGGCATCCGCAGCCGGTGCCGCAACTACCGGCGCTGCTCGATGAAGAGGAGCCGGGGGACTTGCCGCCCATCACGCCCGTGCCGCCGGCGATCACCCGCTTCACCGGCACGCCTGTATCAGGGTGGTGGGTGAAAGCCTTGTCCATCATGCTCTGGCGCACTTCAAAGCGCTTCGGCTGCTCGACTTCGTTCTGCGGAATGGTTTCGTAAATGTACGTGGGCATGGCGTGAAAACAGAATACGCCAGGAAATCGCGGTTCGCCACCAAATGCCGATTCAAGGTGGTGCCAATGGAAGAGCCGCGCCTGTGCGGCGCGGCCCCTGTTCATCGAATTAACGAGAGTCTTGGCGTTTTATACCCCGCCAGCGCTCAAACCATCGGGTCTGCCAGGAGGCGGACCTTCCTGCGGTGGGCGCGGATGGTCAGCACCGGGCCCTTGACCTCCATCAGCTCCTGGCTGCTCTTGCGCCTGATGCGGACCGTGTTCACGACCCGGTCCGTTGGGGGGAGGGCCACCCTGTGGGCCGGGTGCCTTCCCTGGTCCCTGATCGCCATGCGGGCGGTGATCTTGCCCTGGACCCTGAGGACCGCTGGGCTGCTGCGAATGCTCAGGACGAGGGCCTTGATCTGGACCAGGGCCCTGGGGACCGTTGGGATGTCCTTTGCCTTGCGGACCTGCACCTTGGGGATGGTCGGAGGGGCCGCGATGATCCATGCGCTGCGGGCCTTTGTCGTGATAGCCGTGTGGGCCGTGATCTTGTTGGCCGTCCCATTTCTGCTGCGGACGGAAACCCATGTTACCGGGCTCATGCTGGGGTCCGCGATGGTCATTCATGCCGTCGGGGCCCTGAGGTCCACGACGATGATCTTGAGGGCGACGATCCTGCTGGCCATCCCATTTCTGCTGCGGACGAACACCCATGTTGCCGGGCTCATGCTGTGGACCG
>JAQGPI010000633.1 GCA_028293175.1 Verrucomicrobiaceae bacterium
CTTCATCCAGCACTTTTTCTATTAGTTCGCCTTTGAAGCTGGCCAGGTGGCGGTCGAGCACGCGACCGGCCCCATCAAACATCAGGTCATCAATCTTCACCTTCGACCCTTCACCACCTTCGCGGTAATGCACGAAGGCCAGACCATTGACGGCCCACTTGCGCTTGTCCACACGGAAGGCATCGGCATAGGCCACCCGCTTGCCGGAGGGTGTAACCAAGTGATCTGAATAGCCCACCAGTTTGCGGTTCCTATAATAGAGGGTATTCAGAGCAACGACCAGCAGCGCGAGCGCCCCAGCTCCGCCCCAATAGTATTGTTGGTCGATCTCCGCCTGGGTGCGGCGTTTGGGTTTCTCCGGCCAGCCGCGTTCTGCCGCGTACGCGGCCCACTTGACCGGCTCGCCCTCGGCATTCACCGGCAAGCCCTTGGTTTTGGCATCCGCAGACCAACGAGTGAGATCGCCGCCGGCCTTGGCGTTGTCGTACGCCTCCAGCACCTCCTTATCGAACCACTCCTTCTTCGCCGCCATCTCGTTTTCCTTGGGCCAGGAGTGCATGCCGTCCTTGAAGAACAGCACGGCGGCAATCAGGTACATGCCAGCAAACATTGCCCGCCGACGATAAAACCAGGGCGTGATCCGGCATTCAATCACGCTGTCGTCGGAGGCTGGAGAGTCGGGCATCGGGGTATTCAATCAGGGAGGAAGGCTGTGGCAATCACTGTTTTTCCCGCTCGTGCAGAGCCGTGAAGACAGCACGTAGTTGCTCGCTCGTGCCTAGTGCCAGCGTGATATCGTATGCAAATACAAGGCCCGGTTTGAGCGAAAAACTGCGCACTGGAGCGATGTACGAGACATTGCCGACTCCGGCAGCCGTCACCCGATAGGTGGTGGCCGCCTCGGTGCCAGGAAAATAGATGCCGATGCCCTGGCCCTTGCTATTCACCCAGGCGGCCCAGGGTTCGCTGAAACGAGCGTTCTCATTCGGGAAACCCGGTTGGCGGCGCGTGAGGGCGGCCTTGGTCCAGGGCGGCTGGCCCTCATTACAATAGACCAAAGTATCGTAGCTCGGCGTCACAAACATAGCCGGGAGCTCTTGTGGCCGTGGGGCGTGTTCGGTGGTGCCAGTGTAAGTCATGCGGAATTTCAATTTCGCCAAGCTGCCCTCCAGGCTGAGCCATTCCTCCATGATCATGTCATCCACGTCTTTGCCGCTGGCCCATTGGCGGGGCTGGGTTTTCACGTAAAGCGCGTTGTTTTCTTCCTTTTGCTCTAGCACTACGGCAGGCAGGCCCTTCCAACTGCCGCCCTGGACAGGATTGTAGCGCCAGGGCTTGCCGTTCCAGTCCGAGCCGTCGATGTCCCCATAATAGGACTGCTGTACGTAGCGACCGTGATCGAAGGCATTGAGAAGGTTCTCTGGGCTGTGCGCACGGGAAAACCAGCCGATGGAGCCGCCCGCATCCATGTTCACGCCGAGGCGGACATGGCCGTTATCGAGGTAAATCCAGTGCTCGGCCCCGAGAAGAGGAGAGACGATGGAGAGCACACTGGCGATGAACGCCATTGCCGTAGACGAGGAGGAGGGAGAAATCATGGTCAGGCGATGAAATGCAGTTTATGGTTCCAGAGCGACGCCTTGAGCTATGAGCCAGTCCCGGAGAAATGCCGCGTAGGCATCGGCCGACGCGCGGGTGAGGTGCAAGCCGTCATTGGTTTCAACGAGGAGGTCTGCGGGAGCCGAAACCCATCGCCATTCTGAACTGGAGAAAGTGTCTCTAAGGATGCTTAGAGTTTGCCGGGCCCTGGGCGTGGCCTCTACCGCAGGATCCAGGGGAACCTGGTCTAAGAATACACGGACCGAAGTGGTGCGCCGAATCTCCTGCAACTGCCCCCGCATGTCTTCAGCCCCTTTCTTCAAGGCAAGGACTTGCACCTCAGTCAACGGTTGCTGATATTGGGCTACAGTGTTCTTCACGCCTCTGGCCTGTCTGGCCGCTGCTTTGGCAATGGACTTCGGGTTTTTCGATGGAGCCTTTTCGCGGCTCTGGAGATGATTCTTCCAGGTGCTTATCAGCACGCTGGCCGGTTGAAACTCCCGGCGGAAGAGGCTCAACGGCTTGCGGATGGAGACACCGTCTAAAGCGCTGCTCACCAGATCGAAGTCTGGCTCGCGGCTTGCGAGAGCGCTGATCTCGATCACCAGCGCATCAGCGATGGGGCGGCGTTTCACCAGTTCGATGCCAGTGCGTGGCGAGCCGCCGCTGAGAGCCACATTGACCACACGGGAGCCTATTTTTGCCGCATCCAGCCGCGCCATGAGGGAACTTCCCACCAAGACGACAGGCCGGTCATGCTGCGCTTTGTCTGCGAACCGTTCCACCCGGATCACATTGTCTTCCCACTGGTGAACGCCGGTGCTGGGGGTGACGCCATGGCACCAAATCAGCACTTGCCAGCATGCCAGCACCGCGATGCAGGCCACAGTGCCCCAGAGGACGCGGCGCAGGTTAAAACTGGAAGTAGATGAAGGCATTGGAAGTGCCGCTGTTAAGGAAGATGGCGGCGATC
>JAQGPI010000172.1 GCA_028293175.1 Verrucomicrobiaceae bacterium
ATTTTGATTTCCGTTTCCATAGTCTTGTGGTAGGCAGAATGGTTTAACCGACCGGCGAGACGGCTTGCGCCTCCGGAAATAAGTAGCGAAGCTATCTCTTGCGCAGGCACACAATGGTGTGGCTGTACATTTTTTATGGCGTTTAACGGCATGAATGGAATCACGGCGTCTTCGGGATTTTGCACGATGGTAGTACCGCCCTGAGATTTTATAGCCCAGAGTCCGGCACTTCCGTCGTCCAATGCTCCGCTGAGTATGACGCCTGTCACAGACGGCCCGAAAGCAATCGCCGCGGAACGAAACAGGGGATCAATAGCCGGCCTAAAACGGTTTTCCTTCGGCCCCCGGGCAACTCGGGTGACGCCGCTTGCAGAGATAGTTAAATGGCGATCACTCGGTGCAAGGTACACTCCCTTTTGAAATGGCTCGTCATCCTGCGCGTTCCTCACAGGTAGGAGGGAAGATCGCCCGAGAACTTTGTCCAGCGTGTGCTCTCTCTCACCGCTTGTGTGAATGACGATGAAAATAGAAGCATCGAGATTCTCAGATAGAGAACTCAGGATGAGCTTGAGCGGTTCGAAGCTGCCTGCGGAACCTCCTATCACTATGATCTGTCGAACTTCCATGGGTATGATTGGTTCCGAAGACACTCGTACGAGAAGGCTGCCGTGCGCTTATACCTTCTCAAACTTATGTGCCCGCCGTGGACAAAAGCTGAAAAGTGCCTGGGCATAAGGATTTCCGGCGCCAATTCCGAATCAGCGGTGTCCTTATTTCATCGACCAGTCTCGCCTACCTCCACAGAGACGACTCATTGGGGCCCCTGCTGGGGCATGTGCCCAGGCGCTCCCGAGGTACCACCACCGCCGCCCGTGTTGACGCCGCTGCGACTGCCGCTGCCGCCGTTGCCGCCATTTTTTCCGCCGCTGCCGCTACTGGAGCCATTACCAGAGCCGGCTCCATTGCTGTCTGAGTGATCGTTACGGCCGCATGCACTAAGAAAGAGTATCGCGGTGGCTGCAACAATTGTGAATGTATGTTTCATGGTAGTGGTATGCGTTTGAATTGCTGCCTGGGACACCAAGCATTCGGTGGAGTTTCGAGAGCCGGTAAAGAGGCGGCGGTCTTCAAAATAGAAAATTCAGCTCAGCTCGCAGTTTCGGAGAATTAGCCGGCGGTAAGATGAATACAAGCTCAGGCAAACCACACACGGGATTTGAATGCACCATACAAACGCCAAAAAACCGCCACTGGCGGAATGAGTACGGATGTCATGACCATCTCCATAAGATGCCCGGGTGCATGAGAATTGCGCCTCACCCGCTGCCAGCAAAAGAGCCCTGTTTGAACCACCCAGGCCAATGCACAAAAGGCAGCCAGTACCTCCGCGGCCATCAGGTAAAAAGCTACTCCAGCCAGAAGCAGACCCACATTGATATAATAGGAGGCAGGAGCACCTCCTACCTTGCTTCGATACAAGGCAGGATGCTTCTTATAAAGCAAGGCTTCAAAGCGATTGTTGCGCTGCTGCTTCAGGCTAATGCCCCACGGCGCCGGTCGGATAGGATGGTGTACGACAGCGTCCCTTGATGCGACGATGCGGCCGCCGGCTTCGAGCAAGGTGAAGTGCAGATCACTGTCTTCCCGCCACGCGGCGGTGAACTGTTCATCGAAACCGCCGACATCCTGCAAGGCCTGGCGGCGGCAGAAGCAGTTGGCGGTCACAAACTCGGCACTAGCGAGGCCAAAGGCGTTTCGCTCATAATCAGTTGGGAGGTCAGGCAGGTCCATTGCCACCCGGCCAGAGACTGCGACGGCGTCTGAATAAAGGGAAGCGATGCCGTTCTCGAGCCAGCCGGGCGCAGGTACTGTGTCATCATCGGTAAAGGCAATGATTTCGGCTGCCGCATTGCGCCATCCCTGATTCCGCGCGGCTGCGGGACCGGTTGCTCCCCTTGTATGAAGATAGCGCACGGCGGGAAATGGTGCATGTGCAGCCAGCTTTTCAACAGCGTGGCGGGTCTCCTCGGTGGGGCCGTCGTCCACCACCAGGATCTCGTAAAAGGTGGGCTGCAACGTCTGGTTAAGCAGGGCGGTTAGACAACGCATCAGCAGGTCGGTCCGCGCTCGGGTGGGTATCACCACAGAGACTCTGGGAACCGAAGCTTTCATGCTGCTGAGGGAATAATAATGGCGGCCTTTTCAAGGATGAAGGGACCGATGACCAGAGCATCCAAGGGCGAGGTAAGGAATGATTCGATTGCATCCCTTGGTGTGCATACGACGGGTTCGCCGCGGGTATTGAAGGAAGTATTGACGAGAACGCCGACCCCCGTCCGCCGCTTGAAGGCCTGTAGAAGTTCGTAATATTCCGCATTCTGATCTCGGCGGATGGTCTGCACGCGCGCTGTCCCATCCACATGCCGCACAGCGGGAATCTGCGCCGCTTTCTCCTCCCTCACCTTAAAGATGAAAAGCATGAAGGGCGCCTCATGAGCTTCCTCAAACCACTCGTGGGCGTCGTCTTCCAGAACGACTGGCGCGACAGGCCTGAAATCTTCGCGATCCTTGATTTCATTGAGCCGGGCCTGCATGTCCTCGGGAATGGGCGATGCAAGGATTGAACGGCCCCCCAGCGCACGCGGGCCGAATTCCATGCCTCGCTGGAACCAGCCGATGACGCGACCTTCCGCCAGCAGTGCGGCTGCCTCGTCTGCAAGGCTAGTCGTGCGGCGGTAGCTCAGCTTGCTCCAGCGCAGGAAACTTTCGATTTCTTTTTCATCAAAAGCAGGACCCAAAAAGGCGTGATCCATGCGGAAGGGTCGCGCGGCCGTCTTCTGTTCCATCGCATCGAGCCACACCGCGGCACCCAGCGCTGTGCCGGCGTCTCCAGAGGCTGGCTGGACCCAGAGTTTCTTGAATGCTTTGGAATCACGCAGCCGAGAGTTTAACACACAGTTGAGTGCAACGCCGCCTGCGAAGCAGAAGTTTTCCTCCCCTGTCTCCTTCGCAAGCCACCTTACCAACTCCACGCCAGTCTCTTCCAGCACTTGTTGAAGTGAGTGCGCAATGTCCAGATGGCGTTGTTCCACCGCCTCGCCTCGCAGCCGACGCGGGCCTAGTCGCTCTTCGAGCCGCAGTGGATGGATGGCGTATGAGCCCCCGCCTGACAACTGCACAATCTCACGGAACTCCTTCATGTATGCTGGTTTTCCAAACGAAGCCAGGGCCATTACCTTGTATTCATCCGAAGAACGTAGAAAGCCCAGGTATTCGGTCACCGTCTCGTACAGCATTCCCAAGGAATGCGGCATGCTCACCTCGCCAATTCTGTCAAGGGACTGCCCATTGCCGACGTTGTAGGTGGTAGTGGCACGTTCGGCACGGCCATCGAGCGTCATCACAGCGGCGCGCTCAAAGGGTGACACGTGAAAAGCGCTCACCGCATGGCACAGATGATGGTCCAGAAACTGCCACTGTTTGTCCGGTATGCTAGCACCGCGCCAGCGCTTTTCCAGGTGATGAGGAACGCCATCAACAAGCATGCGTGGCGCATTCAGCACATAAGAAAGGAATAACGGGTCCCATGGCGAATCGAGTCCAGGAGGCGTTGGAAAGCAGTTCGGCTCTAGCGGAAGAGACAAGCCCTCCTGCAAAGCAGGCTCCAGGAACAACGAAGGATCGTAAGAATAGCCAAATCGATCCACATCGTTCAGAGTCGCGCCGGCGACTTTAAGACAAAAATCAATGGCGTGGAAAGGCAGTTCATAAGCGGTGAAAGGCACCGGCCGCTTGCCATGTTTGACGTGAGTGAAGCGCTCCTCCTCCGCGGCGGCAAGGACTTTGCCATCGCGCACGATACAAGCGGCTGGATCATGGAAAGCGGCGTTGATTCCTAGTGTGAGCATAAAAGTGTCGGAGACGGTTTAAAGGCCGAAGGGAATTCGGGCGGCGTGGAAGCTTGCTCGGCAAGCACATCGCACACGGCGGCTGCCACGAGGGCAGGATCAAGCTGATCCAGGCAGGCGTGATGGCCTTCAGGGCAGATGCTTTTGTAGCAAAAGCGGCAGGGAACGTCCTTGAAAAGCACTCTGCCGGGCGCCTTCCACGGCGTATGCTGAGGATTGGTGAGGGCGTAGAGCGAAACGACCGGCGCTCCCACGGCGGCGGCGATATGCGCGGGGCCGGTATTGTTCACCAGCACGACGGATGCCATCTCCAGCAGCGCAGCTAGTTCATCCAGTTGTAAGGCCCCGGCGAAGGATGTCGAAGGCACACCTGACAAGTCCTGGATCTCCTCGACAAGCTCCTTTTCTGAGCCTGATCCGGTGAGCACCAGCGGAAGGCCGATATGCTCGTGAAGCAATTTCATGACCTCCGCGAACCCGGCTGCCGCATAGCGCCTTGAGGGTGCGGTCGCTCCCGGATGAATGACAATCATTCCGCCAAGGACAGGCAGCCCTTTAGCTTGCAGGATGGCCAACATTCGACTCCTGGCTTCCGGCGGCACGGAGAAAGACAACCGTTCATCCATAGCTCTGTACCCTACGGACGCCACGAGATCGAGATGGCGCCTCGCCTCATGCCGCACGTGCTTCTCAGGCTCGGTTTCCTTGAACCAGTCCGTCAGCAGTTGATACGGATTTTCGCGGCAGTAGGCGAGCCGGTGGGGGATGCCGGCCTGATAGCAAAGCATGGCGGCGGGCAGGGGACTCTGGCTATAAGTGGTGAACAATACCGCACCATCAAACTTTGCCTGCTTAAGTCGTCGAACAACCGCCTTATCCTCGGCTCCAAAAGGGCGCGGAGCAGTGGCTTTCATCCAGGGCGCTTCATAAAGAATCACTTCATCGATCTCAGGAATGAGCCGCGCGGCCGCAGCACCAGACGGAGAAGTGAGAAGCGTCACCTTTGGAATGAATGGCGAGGCTTTGAGTGCCCGGAGGGCGGGCGTCGTCATGATGACATCGCCCAGGCTGTCCAGCCGTATGCAAAGCAGATTGCGAGCATCACTCCAGAAGCTCATCGCGCCCGCTCCTTCCCTAATGATTTCAACACCACGTCCACAGCGGATCTAAAGTCCGGCACCGTGAAATGCGGCTGACGCTGTGGCGTCATTACCCATTCAGTCTCGTTGCCATTATTGATAAGAACCGTGCGGCAGCCTGCCAGCCTGCCGGCTTCCACATCATTCAGGATGTCACCGATGAACCAGGAGTCAGGTAGAGAAAGATGGTGCTCTGTGGCCGCGCGCCGCAACATGCCAGGCGCTGGCTTGCGGCAATCGCAGGCCACGCGATACTCTTCATCGGCGGCCTCCGGATGATGTGGACAGTAATAAAAACCCGCCAGCCTGCATCCCATGCCCTCAAAGGCAGTGGCAAAGAAATCCTGCAGTACGGGAAGCTCTGTTTCTTTAACCCTGCCCATGGCGACGCCTGCCTGATTGGTGATGATGAAAAGCTCGAATCCTGCGCTGTTCAGCCGCCCTAGAGTTTCCTCCACTCCCGCCGCGAAGCGGACGGCGGAAGGGTCAACATTGTAAGGCACGTCGTCGATCAAGGTGCCGTCCTTGTCGATGAATACTGCGGCTTTAGTATGCATGGCCCGGCAAGGGAAGCTTCAGTGCACTGAGACCCTGTCGTATGTTTTGGCGAAGTTTCTGCTGTTGCGCCGACTGGCTTGAAGCATCGCCGCGCGTCCGCCTATCACACGTTCGTACGCCTTGGCCATTCGATCCGAGACAGCTCTCCAGGTGAAATGCTGATGGACGCGCCTGAAGCCTTCCTGTCCATATTTTTGCAGCAAGGAAGGCTCGTTAAAAAGGCTCGCCAGCGCCTCTCCGGCGAGCGCAGGGTTTTTGGGCGGCACCAGCAGTCCCGAGATGCCATGCCGTACCGTATGACGAATACCGCCTACATTTGAACCTACCACAGGAAGGCGGCAGGCCATGGCCTCAAGTGGCGTGATTCCAAATGGCTCATACCACGGCAGCGTGATGAAAACATCGGCGGCGCTGTAGTAATACTTCAGTTCATGCCGGTCCTTGCGCCCCACAAAGCTCACGTGCTCACGCAGTCCTTCCTTGTTCGCGATGACCGAAAGGCGAGCCACCTCTGCAGCGTCGCACGAATCGCCCTCAATTTCACCACCTACGACGACTAGCCGCGTCCTCAAGCCATGGTTCTTATGAAGATGCGCGACCCCTTGAATAGCGGTCTCCACACCTTTGCGCGGCACCATGCGGCCCAGCTGAAGCACCACTTTTTCTTCCGCTCCAATGCCTAGCTGCGCCCGTGCGGCGGCCTTTGTCACCGGCCAAATTTCTTCCGGATCAAAGCCACATGGAATCATGGCGATGCGGGCTGCGTCCACGCCATACAGCCGCGTGAGATCCTCACAGTCTTGCGGACATTCAGCGATGACTAGGTCAGCGCCTTCGCCCACCCGCCGTTCGATCTCCTCACGCGATGCCGGAAAGCCATCCTGTTCCTTCTGATGCATGCGACGAACAGCACCGAGTGCATGAAATGTTATAACATAGGGAATGTTCAATAACTCCTTCAATTGCAAAGCCACCAGTCCAGAAGTCCAAAAATTGGCGTGGACCAAGTCATAATGCACCCTGTCGCGCAGCATGAAGTTATAGACAAAGGAGGTGAAGGCCGGCATATGATCCAGCAGTTCTTCCTTGCGCACAAAACAGGGTGGGCCCGCGGTGACATGAATGACCCGGATGCGGGGATGCCATGCGACAACCTCAGCCTGGTCCATGCTGTCGCGACGAGTGAAAACATCAATCTGATGGCCTTCGTCGGCGAGCTGCCGAGCAAGGTGAGCCACATAAACATTCTGTCCACCGCTGTCCACATGCCCCACAGCAGCCATGGGTGAGGCGTGTTCGCTGATCATGGCGATGCGGTGTCTCGATCGATGGACCAATTGATGTCTCATAGTGGTGTTAGGTTGTGATTTGGCGAAAGGCGTCGTTCCAGTCTGAGGTGAAGCGGTCGATGTTGAATCTTTCCAAGGCCAGCTTTCGCGCCCCCTCGCCCAGCTGGCGGGCCTCGTCCGCATTGGCGATCAGCTCCTTCATTCGAGCGATGAGAGTATCCACGCGCGTATCCACCCAGCCGGCTATCCCGTTGGGGATGGCCACGGCCATCTCAGTGGTGGCAAGCCCGATGATAGGCAGCCCGATCATCATGGCTTCGATCACCGCCAGTCCCAGGCTCGTATAGCGGATGGGATTGAAGAAGAAGCGATAATCCGCCTCAAAAGCGGGCAGGCCCGCATGCAACACTTCGTTAAGCCCGCCCGGCATCTCTTCCGCTGCCATGCCAACGAGATCAAGAGGTACTTCCTGACGCACACGTTCGTAGATATCGCCGCCCAGGCGCCGACCCCGACGACTTAAGTGGTTGATCACTACCAAGCCCTTCGGCAGGGCGCCCGTGTACTTCGCGGTCTCTGGTACGAGCACACCGTGTTCGATCACTCGCGTAGGTGTCCTGCGGCTGTCCCACATCAGTTGATTGAAATGCGTGACATGCACAAGGAGCACCCCCGGATCGTCCACCCAATGCGCTTGTTCAGTGGGATTTTCCCACGGGGGATCGTGCTGGATATAAATGGAGGGAAGGGATCTCTGCGCGGCCGAGAGAAGGGCCCAGCGCTCATCTTTGTACTGCCCCGGCGTCTGGTAGATGATGCAGTCAAACTGCGTTTCGCGTACCTTCTCGGCCGGAATGTCATGGACATTGTCACCCCAAGGGATGTGTCCCCAGCGGCCCACATAGTCGCCCGTGCGTTCAGGCTTTGAAGGCACGAAGAACTGATGTGGCGACCGTACCGTCAGATAGTAAAGGTAGCTGCCGTGGACATGCCAGATCAGTATGCGGAGAGGGCGCATCAAGACCTCCCTTCCAAAAGAGCAGTGGCCTTGGCCAGGACCTCTTCCGCTGTGATCTTAGTGGCGCAAAGGTGGCCTACGGGACAAACATCCAGATAGCAGGGACGGCATGAGACTTCATGAACGATTGCCGGATGCAATTCGTTATCCAACGGTGCCCAGCGCAGAGGATCGGAGCCCATGGTGAGCACGACGCTCGGTACTCCCACTCCGGTTGCCACGTGAGAAACGCCGGTGTCATTGCACACCAAAAGCGCCGCATGGCTGAGCACCGTCGCGAGACCGCCCATGCTGGTGCGATCTGCCATATTGATCGCGGGCATGGTCATCGCCTCCTCAACCCTGCTCACCAGCTCCAGCTCGTCGCGTGAACCTGTTAATACAATATGATATCCTTTCCTTGCCAGGCCGTCCGCGACCTCGGCAAAACGCTCCGGCAGCCAGCGCCGCGTTCTCATTCGCGCCCCTGCGTGCACACAGACATAAGGCCGGTCCGACGGCAGCAGAGTGGCAACCCGGGCGAACTCCGCATGATCTTCATCAAAAAAGGGAAATTCCAAATGATCGCCTTGATCAGGGATGCCAAGGCTCCGGGTCAATTGCAAAAAGCGATGGACTTCGTGGCCTTCCGTCGGCCATGGAATGAAGGTGCCTTCGCCCAGCCTGTCCGCCGGTGACAAAGAGAATGCCGCGAGATGACCGGGGCCGCACGTCGCAAGAATTGCATTCACTACAGGACCGCTGCCATGCATCTGCAAAGCGAGGTCGAAATGCCGCATCCGCATGCTTTCGAAGAAGACGTCCACGGCCTGTTCCTTCACTTGTCTTTCGGGCAGCGCGGGATGACCTGGAAATTCTACAAAATCGTCGAGGTAAGCTGAAAAGCGTCTTACAAAATCGCTTGCCCATGGCAGGCCAATAAGGGTGATGTGCGCCTGCGGCAGCGCTGCGCGCAGGGCTCGTAGCGCTGGCACGAGACAGAGCAGGTCGCCAAGTTGCAAGGCGCGGAAAACGGCAACAGATTTGATTTCGTTGAGGGCCGGATGCGGCTGCCCATGTGCCGCCGGTACCGTGCCACACGGTGAAACTGCGGAGCCCGTAAAGTCGCCTTTTAGAGCCTCTCGACATAATAGAAGTTCACCGTTCATTTCGGCAATTCTTCGAGAGACGTTTATGTGTTGCGTGTATGAAGAAAAACTTTCTTTGCGCTAAAATGAGGATCGGAAAAGTCCAGGCGTCCGCTCAAAACTGAGGATTGGACACCCCATTTGCGGCCTCGTCTTGTCGAATTATGGTATAATATACAATAGTATTAACATAGTATGGCACAGATGTTCCGAGGCGGGGCATGTGACCTGCCTCCTCTTCACATCGCTGCATTCATGCACGAACCGACCATGCGGGCGGTGGCTGAACTTCTGGCCAGTTTCCGGTGATGCAGCCGACACCAAATGAATCTGGGTGGCTGGCGCGGGTCCAATGGCTTCCGCTATCGTTTTCCGGTCGTCGGATTCTCATCAAACTTGAGCTGAACCGCTTTACCGGAAGTCCATCCATTGGCGGCAGGGTCCACCTTTGGGTCCGGAATATCAGCCCGGTGGGCCTTGTTCTTTGCCGTAGAGACCTCGTAGCCCTTGTCGCGAGCATCCACAATGGCCTGGTTCGCTTGCCCATCAGCGGTGAAGCCCATCATGAGCTGGGGAGAGCCGAGCGGTAGGTCCTTGTTAATGTCAAACTGCCAAGTGTGAATGGTTTTGCCGTAGGTCCCGATCAAATCCTTCATGAGGGCCTTTTCCGCTACATCTGGCAAGCCCGGCGCGATTAGCTGGCCCGATTTCACCTCATACCTGTGACTGTGCCAGACCTTTTTTTCGTCCTCGGGCAGCGTCGCAAAAAGCTTCGCACTGATAATGTATTCGATGC
>JAQGPI010000018.1 GCA_028293175.1 Verrucomicrobiaceae bacterium
GATTGATGATCGGTGTGCTGAGCATGGAGCCATAGACGCCGCCATTGCTGATGGTGAAGACGCCGCCGGTGAGGTCGGCAATCTGAAGCTGACCCCCCTTGGCTTTGGCTGCATAGCCGAGAATATCTTTTTCGATGTCGGCGAAGCTCTTCTGATCCGCATCGCGCAAAATCGGAACAACGAGCCCGCGCTCCGTACCGACGGCCACGCCCACATCATAGAAGTGCTGGGTGACGATCTCATCGCCCTCGACTCGCACGTTGACCTGTGGCACGGCCTTCAAGGCATCGACCACGGCCTTCACGAAGAAGGACATGAAGACGAGCTTCACGCCGTGCTTGGCCACGAAGCTGTCCTGCAACTTGGAGCGCATCGCCATCACGGCGCTCATGTCGCACTCATTGAAGGTGGTAAGCAGCGCCGCGGTGTGCTGGGCGTTCACCAGTTGCTCCGCGATCTTGCGGCGAAGCGGGGACATCTTCTTGCGGGTGACGCGTTCGGAGGAGGACGAAGCGGGGGCTGCCGGGGCAGGAGCCGGTGCTGGCTTGGCCTCGGGCGCTGGGGCGGGTTTGGCAGGTTCGGCCGCTGCCTTGGTGGCTTTGGGAGCATCGGCAGGCTTGGCTGCGGCAGCCGCTTTGGCTGGCTTTTCGGGGGCTGGGGCGGGAGCAGCGGCAGCTTCAGGAACGGCGGCACCTTCTTCAATAAGGCCGACCACAGAGCCGACGTCCACGTCTTCACCTTCCTTCTTCTGAATCCGCAGCACGCCGGAAGCTTCCGCACTGATTTCCGCTGCCACCTTGTCGGTTTCCAGCGTGATCAACAGATCGCCTTTCTTGACAGTGGCTCCATCCGCAAAATGCCACTTCGAGATTTGGCCGCTGGTTACGGATTCGCCGACGGCAGGGATTTTGATTTCGTGGGACATGAAGGTGGGTGGAGGAAGGTAACGGGCAGAGAGAAAAAATACAGGGTACACGTGCTATGTCATACTTTTTCCGGTGAATCAACGGCGGGGCGCAGTTTCCGCCAATGTTCCCCTTGGGAAGGGCGGCGTTGCGGTTGACGAGGGGGGAATTCCGCGCTTGGACTGATAGCCCCCATGCTTACCAATGCCCCTCTCGTTATCGCCGGTCGCCAATTTCAGTCCCGGCTCATGCTCGGAACTGGAAAGTTTGGTTCGGGCGAGCTGATGCGCGATGCCATCATCGCCTCGGGCACGGAGATCGTGACGGTGGCGTTGCGCCGCGCCGATCTTTCGGGCAAAGGCGATCCCTTCGCCAATATCCTCGACTTCATCCCCAAGGAAGTGCTGCTGCTACCCAACACCAGCGGCGCGATGAACGCTGAGGAAGCTGTGCGTCTGGCCCGCCTAGCCGTGGCCGCGGGTCTGCCGAATTGGGTGAAGCTAGAGATTCATCCCGATCCCCGCTACCTGCTGCCTGACCCCATCGAAACGCTGAAGGCGGCGGAAATTCTGGTGAAGGAAGGCTTCATCGTCTTGCCTTATATCAATGCTGATCCTGTGCTTGCTCGCCGTCTTCAAGACGTGGGCACGGCGACCGTGATGCCTCTGGGCTCCCCGATTGGCTCACATCAAGGCATCACCACACGGCGACAGATTGAGATCATCGTCAATCAAGCCACTGTGCCGGTGGTGGTGGATGCCGGGATCGGCGCTCCAAGCCACGCTGCCGAAGCCTTTGAAATTGGCGCGGATGCCGTGCTGGTGAATACCGCCATTGCCATTGCACGCGATCCGGTGCGCATGGCCCAGGCTTTCAAGGCTGGAGTGGAGGCCGGTCGCGCCGCCTATGAAATCGGCCTTGGAACCGCGAACGAAGAAGCGACGGCCACGAGCCCGCTGACGACGTTTTTGTATTCCTAGAGTGCGGGCTATTTTAATAGCCCCTCATGCACCCAGGTGCTGAGCTTTCGTGCGGCCTCCACGCGTGTTACGGTTGCCTCGATGGAGGGCGGATTTTGAGCCGCTGGCAATTCCTTGACCATGGCGGCAAACTCCGCCGCTGAGACTTCGTCCTGAGGGTTGAACTTGCGCTCATCGAGTTGCATGAGACCGCGTGTTAGGACGAACTGAACAGCTTTCCAGTCCGGGCTGGAGCGGGGGATGTCGATGACGGTTTTGGTGAACAGTGTGTCGCCTGCATCAAGCAGCACATCCTGGACCTGCACCGGGTCCACCTGACGCGGCGGGATGTGCTTCTGCACGGCCAGAGCAGCGATGGTGCCTGCGGCCTGCCCCATGAGCAAGGTGCTGGGCTGGAGGCGTGTTGCTCCATTGGCCATGCGCGACTGTGAGATGTTCTTTTCCGCAGGAAGGAAGCCGTCGATTTTTTCGGGGATGAAGCACTCGAAGGGAATGCCGAAAGGACCGAGGCCGTGACCGCCAAACTTGTCTGGAATATCGGCCTCATGGTCGAGATCCATTTCCAGGTACTTAGGCGCCATTGAGCCATGCAAATCCACAGCATAGTCGCCGATGGCAACGGTATTGGGAAAGGTGGTTGGCGTGTGTTCAGGGCGGCGGTCAATCTCGCTGGCCGTGAGGGTATGCAGGCCGATGATGCGACGGCTCTCACGGGCGTAAGCCATGGTGGAAAAATGATACAGAATCTCACGATAAGGTGCCAGCTCCGGGCTGTCCGAAAGCCACGCGTCGATCGCGGCGCGGTTGTAGGGCGTGTCGTAGCCTTCATCGTCAGCCACGGCCCAGTCTTTTTTGCCCAAGGTATTCTGGATGTAATAGACAAGGTGCAGGGTTTTCAACCGCATGGCGCGCGCTGCCCTCTGCCGCAGAGCAGGGGATTCGACCTCGCCGATGGTAATGTGGAAGTCGTTGTTATAATTGAGGTGGGTGCGGGTGATGGGCGGCGCATCGCCGGAGCGTGAACTGTCTGGCATGCCGCGATAACCAATGAAGGTGGCGAAGTCCCAAGGCTTGACCTTGGTGTCCACCTTGTCGCCCTCCACGAGGCTTTTGGTGAAGGCCTTGTGGACGTTTTCTGTGTAACCGGGAGGTGCCTGGGTGATGAGGAAACCGGACGGCACACCCTGGGGGTATTGCTTCACCACGGCCGTCCAGGTGGCGTCCTGAATGGCCCGCTTGGGGTCAATCGAATCGTTCGTGCAGTTGCCCACCCGGTAGCGTGCGCCGGTAAGCGGAATCACATCGCCCCATTCAGTGGCGTCGACGAGCACCTGACAGTCGATCTGACGGGTCTCAGTGCCCGTGGGCGTGGTGGCAGTGATCTCAATTCCCGTGACAGTATCGCCATTCTTGATGACTTTTGATACAACGGTGCGCAACGCGAGATCCAGCGTTCCCTTGCCTTTGGCATCGGCCAGAAACATATGCAGTAAATGGCGGCCCACGCGCGGCTCTACGCACACATGGCGCATCCAGTAGGCCGTTTCAGAAGTGATGTTCAGAGGCTGATAATGGGCGGCAATCTGGCCGCTGAGTTCGCGATAAAGGCCGCGCTCACGCACCAGGGTAACGCCTTCGTCCATGGAGGTGACACCCGCCGCGTTCATTTGTCCGCCAATGTAATCCGTCTCATCCAGCAGCAACACGGAACGTCCCATGCGCGCCGCCTGGATCGCTGCGCCAGTGCCACCAGTGCCCGCGCCAGCAATGATGATGTCATAAGATTCCCTGAGCTGCTTGGCAGGAACCGCCTCCAAAGGGATAGCGGTCAGCGGTGGCACTCGCTTGGATGGTAGGCGTGCCACCATGCGATTGAGCACAGCGGCCACATTGCCGCCATCGCAGGCCTTGCCGGGGGCGGTGTTTTGCAGCCAGTATTCGGGCGCTCCGATGATTCCACGCTCTTGCAAGACGGCGATGGCGTCTTCGCGATTGGCGGCTTTTCGAAAGAGGCCCGCCGCATGCATCAGCAGCGCAGAGACCTTGGCCCCATCACACTTTCCGCCCGTAACCACGTGCTCGGACCAATATGCTGGCGAGCTGATGATTTTTTGTTCAGTCAATACGGCGATGTCGTGCTGAGCCTGTTCGGTGCGCACTTCAACGGCATCTGCGAATACAGTAAGGAGGGCGAGAAAAGCAATGAGGCGGAGAATCATGGAATGCGTCCATCGTGACGTTGCGACTGAAGAAATCAAGGTTTCCGGTAGGAAGGCGCACGGTCCTTTTTCGCTGGCACGCTGGACTTTACGTCACATCCGGTGCAACTGGAGACCATCTTTTCTCATGGCCTCCTCTGCTCACGTCCGTCTTCTCAGCTTTGCCTTGCGGCACTGGCGCATGGCTGCGTTGCAACTGACATTGGCGGCGATGGGCACGCTGCTGATGCCTGTTTTCCCGGGAGTCACGCAATGGTTCTTTGATGACATTATTCCCAACCATCGCTCAGATTTGATCGCGAAGGCGGCACTGATCATGATGGGCGGATTTGTGGGCCAGGAGCTTTTGTATTATTTCCGCACACGGGTCAACAGCACCTTTGAGCAGCGCATGATCTTCGATCTGCGGGGCCAGCTTCATCGCAAAATTTCGCGCATGCGGATGACGTGGTTTGACCAGCAGAGTACCGGCGATGTGCTCACGCGCATGGCCGATGACGTACCTGCCACTCAACGAGTGATCCTGGAAGGCATCGAGCAGGGAGTGACGGCGTTGCTGCAAATGGTGATGGCGGCCGCGGTGATGTTTCACACCAATGTGGCGCTGACATGGATCGTGCTCATTCCCACCCCGTTCCTGGCGGCGGGCGGCTGGATTTATGCGCGTCTCGTCTCTCCGCGCGCTACCCAGGCACGAGTGGCAAGCAGTGCCATGAACGCCATGCTTTTCGATACCATCGCGGGCATCCGGCAGATCAAGAGCTACACTTTTGAAGACCAGCAGCAGGAGCATTTCAATGGCTCCAGCCGACGGCTGCAAACCGTGCAGAAGAAACTCATGGCGGCAGCGGCGCTGTATGCGCCGCTGATGACTTTGATCGGTAAGGTAGGCCTGGTGCTCATCATGTTTGTCGGCGCAAAATGGTGCGTGGAGGGCTACTCAAGCGGCGGTGTGGTGATGCATCTGAAGCAGGGCGAGCTGTTCGCTTTCGTGCTGCTCGTAGGCATGTTGTATGAACCCATTGCGCGACTGCATGGCGTGAACCAGACGATGGTCACCGGCATGGCTTCCGCGAAACGGGTGTTCGCTGTGATGGATGAGTCCGGCGAGGAAGATCTTGAGTCCGGTCATGTGCTGGAGCAGGTGAGGGGAGAGGTGCTCTTCGACAAGGTGACCTTTGGTTATGTGCCAGGACGGCAGGTGATTCATGACATCAGCCTGCGCGTGAAGCCTCAGCAAACAGTGGCATTTGTAGGGGCCACCGGAAGCGGTAAGAGCACGCTTTTCCAGTTACTCACTAGGTTCTACGATCCTGAGAGCGGCAGCATATCCTTCGATGGGCAGCCGCTTGCAAACTATTCAAAAGCGAGCGTGCGTGATGCCATGGCCTATGTGACGCAGGATGCGTTTATGTTTGCCTCCACCGTGCGCGAGAATCTGCTGCTGGGCAAACCAACCGCGACGGAACCCGAACTCTGGGAAGCTCTGCAACTCGCTTGCGCGGACGAGTTTGTGCGCCGCATGGAAAAGGGCCTGGACAGCGAGGTCGGTGAGCGTGGCACAAGATTAAGCGGTGGCGAGCGGCAACGGCTTTCCATGGCCCGTGCCTTCCTCAAAAATGCACCCGTCTTATTGTTAGACGAAGCCACTTCCGCTGTCGATAACAAGAGCGAGCACCTCATCCAGGAAGCTCTACGCAAGCTGCGCCAGAACCGTACCTGTCTGGTGATTGCGCACCGCCTTTCTACGGTGGTGGAATCTGACCGTATTTACGTGATGAGGCTGGGGGAAATTGTTGCCAACGGGACGCACGGGGAACTGCTGCAATCCAGCCCGTATTATGCGGAACTCGCCGCGCTGGCGTTTGATACGCATCGGAAGGCTGGATGAAGTGGCTTGCACTCCACCGCGATTTCCGAAAAGATCGAGCCATGTTTGCTCATCAAATGCTGAAGCGTGGAATTATTGCCTTGGGACTTGGCCTATTGTCAGTCGCCCAAGTGAAGGCGGAAGACTGGGCACCAGAAGCAGGGTTCGTGAGCTTGTTCAACGGCAAGGACCTGACGGGGTGGTGTTTCCGGGACAAGCAACAGGTGATCGTGGACAAATTTGATGGCAAGACGGAATCCACCGGTGGGCGCTACTCGGCTAAGGATGGCGTGTTCTCCGTTAACCCGCCCAAGGACGTGCCGCGGCTGGTGGCACAGGTGTGGACGGTGCAGGAGTTTCGAAAGGACTTCACCTTGAAGCTTGAGTTTCGCGCGGCGGTGAATGCCGATAGTGGCATCTTCTTGCGCAAGCCACAGCTCCAATGCCGCGACTATTTGGTGGCCGGTCCGTACAAAGATCTGAACGCTTATAGGCCCCAGGATTGGAATCTGATCGAGGTGACCGTGAAGGACAATGTGGCCCATTGCGTGTGCAATGGCGAGGTGCTGGAGGATGCGCTGAAGCTTCCGCAGACGGGCCCCATTGGACTGGAGGGTGACCGCGGCCTGATGGAGTACCGGCACATCCAGCTCAAGGAACTGCCCTGATCGAAGCTGAGCGACTGCGTGACCGTGTGGAAAATGCCTGCGTTTGATTTTCAACCAGGGTTGCGCCCTATATGGAATGTCAGCATAGTGAGTCAGCCATGTTGAGATCCTTCACTCTAAGTACCCTGCTGCCCTTGCTGCCGCGTGCCTGGCAGCGGCCCGTTCTGCTAGCGACGGCCCTGTTCATGTCCTCATGCGGTTCCGCTCCGAAGATAAAAGGAGTGCCCAGCAACCTCCCAGACATTCCGTTGTACGGTTCAGCCTCCACGCCGCCGCATTCCATGTTGAAGGGTGACTATCCTTTTGATTCGAGCGGCAATTACGTCACTGCTTGGGCTGCGCAGGGAGGGAACCGTGGGAGCGGCGGAGGGTCTTACACCTCGGGCCATTCAGAAGACATGCCCCCTGAGCCCGCGCCAAGCAGCAGGCGGGGCCCGGCATCCAGGGTGCAGAACGCACCGCCTGAGATTGTGTCTTCGTACTCCGCTTCGGGAGGCCGCAGCACCAATGAGGAGGAGTCAACCCGCAAAGGTGGTGCCCCTGAGCCTTCCGTCACCACCACTAAGAAGAGCAACAGCGCGCCCGTGAAGAAGAGCGTGGCCTCGACCAGCGGCTCATCGACACCGAAAAAGAAGGTAGGATCGGCCAGTGGCTCGTCGACGCTGAAAAAGAAGGTAGGATCGGCCAGTAGCTCGTCGACCCCGAAGAAGAAGTCTTCCTCGGGCACGGGCAAACATGTGGTCAAATCCTCCGACACCTTGGCCAGCATCGCCAAGAAGTACGGCACGACGGAAAAGAAACTGAAGGCCGCCAACGGATTGAAATCTGATCTGATTCGCGATGGTCGGGCCCTCGTCATCCCCAAATAACCCTTGATGGCCTCCTCCCTTTGCTTTCACCGCCTCCGCCGGACTTTGGCGATTCTGACGGTGGGCATAATGGTGGCAGGTGCCAATGCGCAGGCTTTCACTAGCGTGGTGATCGACGCAGGCCATGGGGGCAGAGATCCGGGTTCGGTCTGGAACGGCATGTTCGAAAAAAATCTGTGCCTGGATGTGGCGAAGCGTCTGAACGCACTGCTCCAGGATCGGAACATGAAAACCGTGATGACCCGCAGCAGGGACAGCTATGTGGACCTCGGTGAGCGTTCGGCGATCTCCAATCGGCAGGAAAATGCAATATTTGTGAGCATTCATTTCAATGCTTCGCGCAACCACAGCATCTCCGGCTTCGAGGTTCATTATCGCAGCAAGAGGGGGCTGACACTGGCCAAGAGCATAGAACGAGGCATCTCCAAGGCGGTGAATGCGCGGAAACGGGAAGGCGAATGGAAGGACTACAAGGTTCTGCGCGAGACCAACGCCACAGCCGTTCTTGTGGAATGCGGCTTCATCAGCCACACGAAGGAAGCGGCCCGCTGCTCACATCCCGATCATCGGCAGGCGCTGGCCCAAGGAATCGCCAACGGAATCCTAGCAGTGAAAACAAAGTTGTAGAACAGGCCCATGAATTGCTCTATGGGTTCCCGGCAGCCTGAGCTGCCGATCACGCCTCTCCCTTTGCCTGACGCCGACATGGAAAGGGTGGGAGGTCGCTCAGGAGCCTAATAGCAAATCCAAGGTTTACAAAACTTGAGGTCTGGGGTTACTATATTATCCAGTTCTTTGATGGAGCGACCGTCTGGCTGGGTTTCCTAAACTCTAAGCTATTTTCCCAAGCATGCCTGAATTGATCTCGAAAAGCGGACCCCTGATCTGGCTCCTTCTCGGTTGCCTCGTGTTAGCTGTCGGCGTCTTCCTCGAGAGATTGTCGTATTTTCATCGTGCTGGAATGAATGTGGGGGAATTCCTCGCCGGTCTTGCGAGCCTGATCCGCCGCAAAAACTATGCGGAAGCCTTGCAGGAGTGCGTGGCTACCCGAGTTCCCGTTGGCCGTGTGATCCATGCAGCCTTGCTGCGCCACAGTGCCCCGCGTGAGCACCTGAAAGAGATCGTCCAGGAAGCTGGCCAGCTTGAAGTCCCACGCCTGGAGCGTTACCTCAGCATTCTGCACGCCATTGCTCATGCCGCTCCGCTCATCGGCCTGCTCGGCACTATTCTGGGCCTGCTGGATAGTTTTTCCAGTCTTTCCGCCGCCAATGGCGTCGCCACCCCGGCTGATCTGGCGCGCGGAGTGTACTCCAGCCTGATCACTTCGGGATTCAGCATCGCGGTGGCCATTCCTGCCTACCTGTTTTATTCCTTTCTGGCGGCCAAAGCACGCCACTTAATGCATGATCTCGAACGTGCGGGCGTGGAAATCGTGAACCTTATTGAGGATTCGCGGCTTGATTCGTCAATCCTCTCCTTTACCCCGATGACCAAAAGCGAGTCGGTGCCAGAGAACATCATCGAGGCCACCTCCGCGCTGAAGGCCAGTTCTGTCAAGGGACGTGGCAAAGCTTAGACAAGGGCCATTCGAAGCAGGGCATGAAGCTCCTCAGCCATCTGCCCCAGAGCGGTCCATCGCTCTACATTGCGCCGTTGCTGAATACCGTGCTGCTGCTGGTGGTGTTCTTTCTGTTGGGCTCCAGCTTCATAGTGCAATCCGGCGTGTCTGTAGTGCTGCCGCAGTCCAGTTCGCTGATGCCAAATGTGGAGCAAAGCCATATCATTACGGTGACGGCGGCCCCGGAATCAAAGATCTATTTTGATGGTCACGAGGTGACGCTGAGCGAGCTGCGCACCACCATGGAGGGAGAAAAGGACAGTCTGCGCCGTGCCATCCTTCAAGCTGACCAGATGGCCCCCTATGGCCGGGTGATGGAAGTCAGCAGCGTGGCCCTGTCGCTTGGCTTTGAGCTGATGCATGCAACCACGCCGGAACCGGAGCCATGAAGAAGGATGATCCGTATGAAGGCCTGATCTTTCGCTGGCGCGCGCCCGAGGGGGTGAGGCTGCGGCTGGTCATGTGGGGATTGCTGGCATTGGTGGGCATGGGGCTCTGGTTGCTCTTGTTTGAAGTGGTGTATCCAGCTCCATCACACCGATCAAAGACGACCCAGCGCATCACTGTGCTGGACGCTTCTTCACCCAAGGCAAAGGAAGTAATCGCGTGGGTTACCGACCGCAATTTCCTGCTGCTTGCGCCCAGTGCGAATTCGACCCCCAGCCTCTCCGATCTGCGCCCTGTGTTTTCCCCCGGCTTCAAGGGTTTCGAGCTTCAGGTGAAGGATCTTCCAGAGACCGGCGCGGCGGCATCTGAGCTGCCTAGGCTGTTCGGCCCTGATCACCCCATGCTTCCGCCTGTGACAACTGCGAAACTTGCGACTGCTCCTGCACAGAACCGCAAAGTAAGACTCGTGGCGGTGCCTTCGGCGGGACTCGAAGGCCGGCCAGTGCTGCATGACATAGAGCCGCTACCCGCTGGCTCGCCAGCACTCGCTGAAATAAACGCCCGGTTTCGCGTAGCTGTAAGCCCAGCCGGACGCGTGTTGACGGCGGTTTCTTTGATGGACGAGAGTTCGGATGCCAGTGCTGCCGTCGCACGCGCGTTCCGCGAATCCCTTGACCAGTTGCGGTTTGCTCCGGCAACTTCCACCGGTCCGCAATGGGGCGTCATCGCCTTCCGCTGGAAGGGAGGAGGTTCATGATCAATGTCAGCCTCAGCGAACTGATCCTTTTGAGCATGGCGCTGGGCCTTGCGATTGTCGTGATCGGTTGGCTGGTGAGCAGCATCCGCGTGCGTCGCCGCGAGCTGCAGCGCCGCAAAGGTGTGGTTCTCTGCCGCATTTGCGGCGTGCGCTATGAGGGCGGCAATGAGGATATGACCATTTGTCCTGCCTGCGAGACTCCGAACGAGTCGCGGCCGCCTGATCTGATTTAGACAGGGGAAAGGTCGCGATAAAAACGCAAAAGGGAGGAGCATTGCGCCCCTCCCTTTTGTTCAATTTATCACTCCAGCGGCTAGGCCTTGTAGGCCTTGATGCCCGTCAACTTAACTTTCTGGACGTTGGTGCCATCAAGGGACAATTCCACTTCGTCGCCGGGGGACTTGCCGATGAGCGCCTTCGCAGCTTCGGACATGTAGGAAAGGTGGTTCTTGTCTGGATCGCTGTCCCAGGCACCCAAGATGGTGAAGGTCTCGGTCTTGCCGGTCTTCTCATCCACCACGTCCACAATGGTACCAATGCCCGCCCGGTCGGTCTTGGCACCGGCAAAGTCAGTACCTTGGGCGTGGCGCAGTTCGCTTTCGTACTTGCCCTTCATGCGCAGCAGCACGGTCTGCTGTTCACGCGCGGCCTTATAACCGCCGTTTTCGCGAAGGTCGCCCTCAGCACGAGCAATCTGGATCTCGTTCTTGTTGTGGGGGATCTGAATATTGGCGATGTCGTCCAGTTCGGCCTTCTTGCGTTGCAGGCTTTCCCAGGAAACAATCAGCGCCTCGTCCTTCACGGCGGTGGCGTTCTCTTCCATCATCGCCTCCATTTCGGGGCGCGCCTTGATGATCTTGCCCATCAAGGAGCGGCGGGTCAGTTCATCGAAGACGGAGGTGGAAAGGATGCGCTTGGCGAAGAGTTTCAGGTCTGCCATGTCAGCATCGGCCACCATTTCGCCCACGAGGGTGCGGTCATCGGCCATGGTATCGTGCAAACGGCCGGTCTTCTTGGGGCCACCGGAGACGTGGTCGTCTTCCAGCGCACCAATGATGGCGTTGCCCAGATCAATGCTGAACACAGCTTCGCTCAAGCCCTTGCGCTCTTTGCAAATCCAAATCAAAAGGTCGGTGCTCAGCGTGCGGTTGCGCACGGCCTTGCTCAGGAATTCCGCAAGCACATCCAGTTCGTCATTAGCATCCATCACCGTGGTGATTTCAGACACAGCGCGCCCGCCGGTACGGGTAAGATGGGCGAGACATTCCTTAACCCAGGTGCCATCGGGGAAGGCGATAGGGAAGGCGGAATAGAGACGGCCCAGCATGCCCACAGGCAGGCTGTTCACCGTTTCAGTAAGGCTGGTGCGGCCATCACGTACTAGTTCGTAAACCTGGGCCGCATCCGCGGGGATTTCAGCTTTCAGCTGAGCCACCAGTTCATCACGCTGAAGCAAGAGGTGCAGGCTTTCCTTGAGCTGAAGCTTCCAGGTCTTGCGGACGGTATCGGACAAATCTTTGAACACCGGCAAGAGCTCCGTGGCGGCGTTTTCGAACAGGTCCAGGTCCTTTACGATGGCGGCCATGGCAGCCAGCTTGCTCTTCAGATCGCGAACATTGAGGAAGGCATTGACCATCACCTGGCCGGGCTTTTCGGCGGTGGAGCGCAGGGTGAGCTTCTCGGTGCGCTTGGCTGGCACCACGATGTGGCGGAAGGCCTTGAGTTCCTTTTTGGCGTTGTCCCACCATTTCTTGTATTCGGCGGTACCGACAATACGGGGGGCGATGATGCGCTCAAGATCATCAAGGGACATGCTGCCGCCGCTGCTCTTGAGCGCGAGCTCCACCAGCTCCGCGGGCTTGTCCTTGGCCAGAGCCTGCAAGGTTGGCAAATCGGTGACTCGGCGCGCCAGGATATGATCTGGAGCCAGAGCGGTGAGCGAGTCCGCTGCGAAGGAGAGCTTCATTGGATGGCCGGGCTTGCCTTCGAAATCAATGAGCACGCGGTCGCCCAGCAGATCCCATTCGGCGATGCGGCCCACCCCCCAGCTCTTGTGCAGACAGGCGGTTCCTGGCTCCAGCTTGTCCAGTTTGTTGCCCTCTACTTGGGTGATCTTGCCGGCGGTAACGAGTTTCTGGAGCTCCGAATTCATGGGACTGTTCAGATAGCGGAGGCCTGCGGGGGCCGCAAGCGGGGAGTTCAATTAGAAACGGGAACGATGACGGGGCCTCGGGAACGCGTGATTGGCTTTGCGTGCAACTTCCGGCCTTGTTGCATGCGATGCAGTTGATTAAGGTTTCTAACAGCCGGTCTCTTGCTCCTATGGCACATACTCATCTTCAGCTTTCCAATGGATCGGCAGCCGCTATTCTGATCAAATATGGACCGGGAAAGGTTTCGAGCGTCATTGGTTGGGATCGAACGAACGATACGTTTGTGAGAACGCAGTGCCTCAAGGCCAAGCTTGAGCTTCCAGACCTTTCCCCCGATGGACAATACTTCGCCTACTATGTGAACACCCAAACAGGCAGAGAGAAGAGTGTGCGGCGCGTCATCTCCCGGTGGCCCTGGCTGAAGGCGCTGGCGTTTTGGAGCACATCAAGCTGGATCTATGGGCCCGGGCCGGGATTGTTTACGGGGGCAGGCAACGAAATGTGGGCTGGCGAAGGAGTGAAAGCTGAATGGGATAAGATTGGCATGAAGATCACGTCGGATCTACCGGTGGAATGGCAATCCTTCGTCAAAGGCGGTCTTCTGTTTCCCCAACTCCAACGAGATGGCTGGAAGCCTGTGGCACCGTGGGAAATCTGTTCAACCGAGGAGGCTGATGGAGTGGCCAACTGGCTTTACTCTATGGACGTTCATCGAATCATTTTTCAAAAGCAGCTTCCGAATAATAACAACCGTTGGAAGCTCCAATTAACTCACTGGTGCGGCATCAACGGCGATGAGAATCGAGGCATTTCTTTCGATACCTTCGCGCTAGTTTCGCCAGAAGGAGTAATGGAGAAGTGTGAAGGCTGGTGCTCGGCGGACTACGACGCCGTAAAGGGCCGGATCGTCTGGACCCGTGACA
>JAQGPI010000069.1 GCA_028293175.1 Verrucomicrobiaceae bacterium
GCGCCAGGGCGAGGTTCAGGTTCGCCACCGTCTGCGCTTCCACGCCCTGGCTGGCATCCACCAGCAGCAGCGCGCCCTCACAGGCGGCAAGGCTGCGCGAGACTTCGTAGCTGAAGTCCACATGGCCGGGGGTATCGAGCAAATTGAGCTGGTACACCAGGCCGTCCTTGGCCTTGTAATTCATCGCCACCGGATGCGCCTTGATGGTGATCCCGCGCTCGCGCTCCAGGTCCATCGAATCCAGCAACTGGTCCTGCTGCTGCCGCACCGTGATGGTCTTGGTGAACTCCAGCAACCGGTCCGACAGCGTGGTCTTGCCGTGGTCGATGTGGGCGATGATGGAGAAATTACGGGTGCGTTCGATGGACATCAGCAGAAGGGAAAGAGGGCAGGGCGGCGTAAGTAGCGCGGACTGGGGGCGGAATCAAGGCAATGCCGTGGGCTTGGGTGGGGCCAGTCAAGGTGTACGGCTGCGGTGGGCTTGCCTTCCATGGTTCAGCTCGTCCCGCGTCCCGCGTCCCGGAAACCTCGGGTATTGCGGGACGGGGACGCGGGACGTCACTGGGACTGAAGGCAAGAGAAGTGTGAAATGCCAGGTTCACTGAGGCGCTCGGCAGGCGGCGAGACTGGAGTCATGGAGCGGCCAAGGGCGAGCCTCTTACAGATACAAGCTCATCTCATACATACATTCACATCCTCCTCCCCCTTCTTGCCAAGGTGGCCCTCTCACCAACCACCTTCTACCACGCTCGTCCCGCGTCCCCGTCCCGCGAATGCCGAGGTTTCGGGGACGCGGGACGAACTGCTTGCCCTTCACAAACTGAAGATAATGCCACCGCGATACCCCAGCCCGAGTAGCCTAGTTGCGCCGCAACTAGGTAGCGCACATCAGTCACACCTGCTGCGACCTACACAAAGCACACCAGTTGCGGCGCAACTTGGCTACTTGCTACTCCCAGTTCCGTCCCGCGTCCCCGTCCCGCAATACCCGGGGTTTCCGGGACGCGGGACGCGGGACGAACTGCGATCAACATCCTGAAACGCGACCTACCGGGGCGAACCGTTAGTGGTGCTATTGTCCGTCGCATTGTTCGTGCTTCTCGTCGTCCGGTTGTCCGTGGCGTTGCTGGTGGCGCGCGTGGTGCGGTTGTCGGTGGAATTATCCGTGCTGCGGGTGCTGCTGTTGTCCGTCGGGTTGTCCGTGCTGCGAGTGGAGCTGTTGTCGATGCTATTATCGGTGTCGTTGACCGGCGCGATGGTGCCCACGGCGTTGCCCACCAGCACGATGTCCGGGGGTGCGACGACGACCTTGCCCTCCGTGGTGAGCATGAACCCGGATTGCAGCTCCTGGATGGCGCGGGGGAAGCCCGGTACGCCCTGGGTTGTGCCCGTCCAGCGCAAGCTGTCCGGCAAGACGGCGGCCTGCTTCTGGTGAACGGTGTAGATCACGCCTTTGACGACAATGAAGCCGTCTGGAGCTGCCGCAACGGAGGGAACGACGGTCGTAACGGCTTGGCCCTGTACGATCGAATTTTGCAACGCCATTGCGACAGCGAGCCACCAGAACAGAATCAGCGTTTTCATGGGATACAATGCCCCTCAAAAATCGCCTTCCCACTGGGGTGAAGACCGAACCATGCCGCCAATCCCAAATCCCAGTCCCAGAAACCCTAGGGGGCGGTGGGATTGGGATTGGGACTGGCTGAGTGGAAGGTGGAAAACCGCATGCCAGGGAAGAAATAATAATAATACATGTATCCCCTCTCCCACGGCCTCGTTGCCTTGAAGCCCGGAGACCCTCCACTTGGCAATCCCAATCCCATCACCCCCTGGGGCTGTTGGGATCGGGATTTGGGATTAGAATATGACGACCACCACCCTGGCTCACCTTTGGAGGCGGCATGCCAAGGAAGAGGTCATAACAATACATGAATCCCCTCTGCCACGCCCTCGTTGCCTTGAAGCCCCGAGACCTCCACTTGGCAATCCCAAATCCCAGTCCCACCGCCCCTGGCGTTTCTGGGATTGGGATTTGGGATTGGCTGAGCGGAAGGTAAAATGGCGCCTTCCACGGACCCTGGAGTTTCTGGGACCGGGAGGAGTACCTAGTTGCGCCGCAACTGGAAATGCTCATCCAGACCTAGTTGCGGCGCAACTAGGCTACTCAGCTCTGAGCCGTTCCTTCCGCCAAATTCCGCCGCACTTCCTCGCCGGTCACCTCCCCTTCCCAACGGCTGATCACGACTGTCGCCAAGCCGTTGCCGACGAGGTTGGTCAATGAGCGGCATTCGCTCATGAAGCGATCAATGCCGATGATGTAGGCGAGGGATTCCAGGGGGATGCCGGGCACGGCGGCGAGGGTGGCAGCCAACGTAATGAAACCGGCGCCAGTGACGCCGCTAGCACCTTTAGAGGTGAGCATGGCGACGAACAGCAGCCAAAGCTGCTGGCTCAGGGTCATGGGCGTGTGGGTGGCCTGGGCGAGGAAGATCGCGGCCATGGTCATGTAGATGTTGGTGCCGTCCAGATTGAAGCTGTAGCCGGTGGGAATCACCAGCCCCACGGTGGAATCCGAGCAGCCCAGGCGCTTCATTTTGGCCATCATGCCAGGCAGGGCGGTTTCGGAGGAACTGGTGCCCAGCACGAGCAGCAGCTCGTCCTTGATGAAGGCGAGGAAACGGAAGATGGAAAAACCGCAGAAGCGGGCGATGCTGCCGAGCACCACGAGGACAAAGAAAATGGCGGTCGCGTAGAAGCCCAGCATGAGCTCCGCGAGGCTGCCCAGCGACTTGACGCCAAAGCTGCCCACGGTGAACGCCATGGCCCCAAACGCACCGATGGGCGCGAGCTTGATGATCATGTTCAAGATGCCGAAAAACACCGGGGCCGCCTGATCAATCACCCGCAGAATCGGCGTGCCACGATCTCCCAGCCCGGCGATGGCGAAGGCGGTGAGCACGGCCACCAGCAGCACTTGGAGGAGGTTGTCGCCGGTGAAGGCGCTCACGTAACTGGTGGGAATGATGTCGAGCAGGAAGCTCTCCGAGGTGCGGGTTTCCGCCTGTTTTTGGAAGTTTGCCACCTTCTCCATGTCCTTCGCACTCGCGGGCTTGGGCTGAAAGTTTGCGCCCGGCTGCAGCCAGTTCACCACCACGAGACCAACGATCAGGGCGAACGTGGACACCACTTCAAAGTAGAGCAGGGCCTTGCCGCCCACCCTGCCGAGCTTTTTAAGATCGCCCATGGAAGCAATGCCATGCACCACGGTGCAGAAAATGATCGGCGCGATGAGCATCTTCACCAAGGCAATGAAGCCCTTGCCCAACGGCTCCAGCGACTTGCCGGGCTCAGGAAAGAAATGGCCGACCGTCACACCCAGCGCCACGCCGATAAGCACCTGGACGTAGAGCATCTGATACCATGGCTTGCGAGCGGGAGAGTCGGTCATGAGAGAAAGACTTGGGTAGCGGTTTAGGAGGCCAGGCTCAAGAACGAAAAGGCGGTAGATGCGCAAGCCAGACAACGCAAAAGGACCTGAAGAGATAAATGCCACAAAGAGGAAAGGGCTGGATTGACACTCGGTTTCCCACAGGGCGTTCTTTCTAAGCTTGCGGTTGGAATGACTTTCTGGCAGAACAGTCTCCAGCGCCTGCTCCATGATTCCGCCCTCTTCTCGTTACCGGTCTGGCATCGCCTTTGGCGCTGCCCTGGGAGCGATCATATTTGGGCTGGCCCATTTCGGCAAAAAAGAGCATGTGACGGTGGCGGTGTGGCCCCCGGATTCAGGTACTGTGGCGGTGGCTGAATCGCCACGTGCCATTCCTTCCACAGAGGTGCCCGGGGCACGATCCGGGCGACCTTGGGAAGACATGGCAAGCTGGGACCAATGGCCTCCACGCGAGCAATTGATCAGGCTGCTGTCCAAGCCGTTTGGCCTGACCAGCCACGGTCGAGTGGAACAATTGGAACTGGCGAAGGACGAGCTGCTGGTGCCCATAGGCCCGCCCCGGTTGAAACGTTTTCCGCCTCAAGCAGACGCCGAGGCCTTGCTGCAAAAAGCTGAGGAATGGCAGACCGTCAGCGGTGTAATGCCCCAGTTGGTGTTTTATCCCTCTGGAATGGAGCATACGGACCGCAACCGCCGCGTGCTCAACGGCAGGCTTTTGCTGCACACCACCAGCGCCCCAGATGCCATTGTGGCGGCGACTGCGGCGGGTTGTGAAAAGGTGGAGGCCATGGCGGGGCTGGCTGGCTACGTGGTGGCGGAAGACCGTCGCATGCCCGGATCGAGCCTGCTGGCGGCAGCGGCGCTTTCCAAGGTCGCGGGGATTGAGTTTGCCCTGCCAATGGTGGGCGTGCGACTGGTGAAGACCGCGATTCCAGACGACCCCACCGCCGATCCGAAATTCAGCCTTCAATGGCATCTGAAGAATCCGCGGCTGATCGCAAGCCTGCGCGTTGATGCCAACCTGTTTCCGACGAATGCGCAGCCTGTGTGGAGCGAGGTGCAGGGCCGGGGCGTGGTGATAGGTATCGTGGATGACGGGGTGGAGTTTTCTCATCCTGATCTTTCCGCCCGCTATCTGCCACAGTGGAGCCGTGATTTCCTTGAGCCGGGCATCAACCCGGGAGCCCCTTCAGGAGGACCGAGATATGAATCGGACCGGCATGCCACCGCCGTAGCCGGGCTAGCTGCCGCCGTGGGTGGCAATGGATTGGGAGTGGCTGGCGTAGCTCCGCAGGCCTCCATTGCGAGCGTGCGGCTAGTCTCAGACAGCCCCGAAACCTACACCACCGAGGAGATGGAAATGGAAGCGCTGAACTTCGCCAACGATGCAATTGACATCAAAAACAATAGCTGGGGACAGGCGCTTGAGCCTTGGCGTCTCGGCGTGCTGAGCGCCGGTTTGCAGGACGCCCTTAAAACTGCGGTGATTGATGGCAGAGGGGGCAAAGGTACGATCCTTACCTTTGCTTCTGGAAATGACTATTTCATGCCCGAATATGGCTACCAAGAGTTCGCTCAGGGCAACAAGGCCGGATTTGCCAACAGTATTTACACCTTTGCCGTGGGGGCCGTGAGTGCGGGCGGAGTGCGAGCAAAGTACAGCGAGACAGGCTCGCACCTGCTCACCTGTGCGCCATCGAACGGCGGCGACGACGACTTTTTCAACCCCTGGATGGTGACCTGTGACCGGGTGGGTTCCAAAGGCTACAATGGCAACGACAGGACCCTGCCCTTCGATCTGCCTGACACGGCATACACGAACCATTTTTCCGGTACTTCCGCTTCCGCTGCGGTGGCTTCCGGCGTGATTGCCCTGATGCTGGAGGCCAACCCTGATCTCGGCTGGCGCGACGTGAAGGAAATTCTGCTGCGTTCCGGGACCAAGGTGGAGCCAGCACTCTCAGACTGGGTAAGCCGGAGCGGAGGCAAGCCCACGCTCCCGGCGATCAAGCACAACCATCAGTACGGTGGCGGCCTAGTCAATGCAGCCACGGCGGTGGCCCTGGCAAAGACGTGGTTCAACCTCGGCGAAATGAGCACGCTGGGCCGGACCTTCAAGGGCTCCGTCACCGTTCCGGATGCCAGCTCGGTTGGCGCGACAATCACACACGATTTCAGCACCAGCCCTCCCATGCGGGTGGAGCAGGTGGAAGTGGTGGTGGACATGCACCACGAGTTCCGTGGCGATGTGGGCATCGATCTCGTTTCGCCCTCCGGCGTAGTGAGCCATCTGGCCAATTCCACCAGTCTCGACGGCGGCTATGACTCCGAAGATGGAGATCGCGGCTATCGTGGCTGGACCTTTACCAGCGCCCGCCACTGGGGGGAAAACTCCACCGGCATCTGGAAGGTGGTGTTCAAGGACCAGCTGACCAATGACCAGGGAACCGTCACGGGGCTGACTATCCGGCTGCATGGCGTTGCCGCTCCGCCGGTGCTGATCGTGGGCCCTCCCCAGGATGTGATTGTGCCTATCAATGACCATGCGACCCTCACGGCGGCAGTGTCTGGCCTGCCGGACTTCTCGTATCAATGGCTGAAGGGGACAGCCAAGATCACCGGAGCTACTTCAGCGAGCTGGTCCATTGCTAAGATGAGCACTAGCACCGCCGGCCAGTACTGGCTGCAAGTGACCAATTTGACCGGGAAACAAGCCTGCTCAGTGAACGTGGGAGCGGTGGATGCCACCCCGCGCACGCTGACCGTGAATGCGGGCGCAACGCTGGTTTTGCAAGCGACCGCCGCCGGACCGGGCATTCATTACCAATGGCACAAAAACGGCACGGAAATGCAGGACGCTTCCCCGCGCATCACCGGTACGGGAACATCCAAGCTGACAGTGAAGGGAGTGACCACAGAGGATGTGGATTCTTATGCCTGTGCCGTAACCGTGGGAACCGCCAGTGCCACCACGGGTGCATTCCTTGTGCAGATGCGGGTGAAGCCGCAAGTCGCTGAAGATTTGGACTTCCTGCCTACCATCGTGAGCGATAGTTTGACGCTCGGGGTATCTATCGTTCCCACTGCGGCTGGAGTGGATGGGCTGCCCACCCGCTATACCATCAGCGGCCTGCCCTCCGGACTGGCTTACAATTCCGTCACCGGTGTCATCACGGGACGTCCCAATGTGGCTGGCACATTCATCATCCGCATCACCGCCAGCAATGCGGCTGGCTACGGTACGACGGTATTACGAACGCTGGTCATCGCCAAGCTGGAGCCGACCACGACAGGAAGTTTTAACGGTCTGGTGACGCCTCATAGCGAAGCGAACGGCGGCTTCGGAGGAACGGTGAGGGTCGTTGTCGCCGGAACGGGAACCTTTTCAGGCAGGCTTACACTCGGCTCCGCCATCTACGCCTTGACTGGCCGCATGAATGCCACGCCGGACACTGATCCGCAGGCCACGATCACACTGAAGCGGCCCGGAAAGGCCTCGCCATTGAAGGTCTCCTTCAGCATTTCGCGCGCGGACGGGCATTTGACCGGCGTCGTGGAAGAAACGGCCCAGGCGTTCTCCACCAGCTTGGAGGCATGGCAGAGTCCTTACTCCTCCATCAACACGGCAGGTAAACTGGCCACCGCTTACAATGCCTGGTTCGATCCGCCAGCAGACGAGGCCGTGCCCCAAGGCACCTCGTTTACCATACTCAGGGTGAATGCGCTGGGAGCGGTGACCTGGATAGGCCGGATGGCTGATCACACGTTGATGACTCAGACCACTGGAATGGGCGCAGGCGGCAAGGTGCCGTTGCACAACATGATCTATGGCAACACGGGCTCTGCGCAGGGCTGGATTCAGTTGGCCGCTCGGTCGCTGCCTCAATTGAACACTCTGACTGGCACCATGCGCTGGGTGAAAAATCCCCAGGCAGCCAGCAGTTCCACACGTAGCTACAGGGGAGGATTTGCCGCTCCAGGCTTGAATGTGACCGGCGGCCAGTACGCGCAACCAAAGGCCGGCACTGTGCTTTGGGGAATGTCGGGAGCGAGCACCACCAAGCTGATGTTTACCGGTGGCGGCATCGAATCTTCCGCTAGCTATAGTGACCTGGAGGGCAGGGCCATGCGCGTGCAGCTTTCGCATGCGGTACAGAGCCTCCTGGCGAAGCCCACGGTGCTGAACATGCGGTTTTACGGCACGACAGGCGTCTTCACAGGCAGCGCCACAT
>JAQGPI010000089.1 GCA_028293175.1 Verrucomicrobiaceae bacterium
CCGCCAGGGAGCCCCTCCCTGGCGGACATTTTGTGTAAACGTGATGCTCCCTTCTTCCTCTGTCATGAACGTCTCTTCTCCCATCGCCCGGCGCCTCGCATCCGGCTTCAGTCTGGTTGAGGCCCTGTTGACGATCGCGATCATGGGCATTCTTTCCAGCCTCGTCGTGGGTGTTGTCTCGAATGCGTCCAAGGATGCCAGCCGAATGATGGCTAGGCAGCAGCAGGGAGCGGTGCAAAGCGCGGTGGATGCATGGGTCTCCAGCCAGATGCGCGATACTTCCACCGGCCAGGTTAGAAGCCTGGAATCGATCCGTGGCGATTACAATTCCCGCTCCACTTCATTGGCGCGCCTCAACCTTGCCGTGGCCTTTCTCGATGATGCCACAGCCAATCATTTCACTTCCACCACCACCAACTCCGCCAACATCAAATCGGAAGCGATGAATACCGCCAATCAGCATCTGGAATTGCCCACGTGGGACGCCAGCAGCTATCCGAAGGTCAATTTGGTGAACGATTAAGCTCTATCTCGATCTGCCATGACTACTTACCGCCTATCAATCCTGGCCAGCCGGATCAAGGCCGCCTTCTCCCTGGTGGAGTTGCTGGCCACCGTGGCCATCATCGGCATCATCACTTTCATGGCGATCCCCCAGGTGACGCGTATGCGCGGGGATGCCGAACGCAACCTCTCCATCGCCCGCGCCGAATCTCTTAACCTCGCGGTGGCCTCGATGATTCAGATCCGTGGCCGCACCCAGGCTCAGCTCGATTGGGTCGGCAAGGATGACAACGCGCATTATGACTTGGTCAAACCCTACCTCAGTTTCGCCGAAAGCACGCTGAGCCTCTACCTGCCCGGCGGCTACGATGTGGATTTCCCCAGCACGCTTGACCCCCTTCAAAAGGTGGTCTTGAAGGATGCCACTGCCAGCCGAATTTTCTACTGATACCGCCGCCCTCTAACCGCTTCTCCTCGCATGATCTGCCACAGGCCCCATGACCCAAGCCAGACTACCACCGTGCCGCTGCATATGCGCCGCACGGTTCATGGCTTTTCCATGACCGAGATGGTCTGGGTGGTCGCGATGCTAGGCATTCTTGCCACCATGGTTATCGCCAATGTGGGCTCGGTGGTGCAAGGATCGCGGGAGACCGTGGCCCATCAGAAACTGGAAATGCTCAACTCAGCGCTGGCGACCTATGCCCAGACTGGCTCTGAGATCAATTTCCCTGCGAGCTCCAGTTCGTCGGACGAGGTGGTGGTGCTGCATTATTTGCAAGGCCGCAGCACCTCGAATCCCCAGCCCGGATCGCCTTTTGTCTCGCCCCGCTATCGACCCCAGAGCTCCAGCAGCACTGATGACTACCGGCTCGTGTGGACGGGTGCCATGTATAAGCTTCTAGTTCCAGGCCAGAACGGAACCGGTCTTCGAGTGCCATTTGATGGTGCCGGCGACATTGGTGAGGCCTGGATTCAACCGCCTGACTGGCAGCCCTACGGCAAATAGCCGCAGCCGCAGCCCATTAATATTTGCGTCCGATGACCAAGATCCTGCCAACGCCCTCAGCTAATCCAGAATCCTTTGGAGAAGTCACCAATCCATCAGCACCGACTATTCAGGTGCGCGATGCAGGCATCCTGTCGCTTGAGGGCGTAGCTTTACAGAACGGGTTGATACCCATTCATCTGGTGCGGGAAACTTGCTCCCCAGATGCCGAACAGGCCGTGCGCCTGCTGGGCCGCGTGCCACACGTATCTGATCCCTGGCTGCCCGTCTGCATGATGGGACCGCTGGTGGTGATGGCGCATCATTCGCCACGCGCAGGAGATTTTTGGGGCATCCCGCAGTGCTTCATCATGCGCGTGCTGATCACGGCGGAACAGTATCAAAAGACGCGGCGGGAACTGGTGCAGCGTTTTGGCGCCAATCCCATCGCCGGTGCCAATCCAATCGAATCGCTGCGCCCGCCGAAGTTCAGCGACATGTCGATGGACGAGGTCTTCGAATGGCTGCTGGAAATCTATCCTTTCGACAAGGCTGAGATTCCGAACATGCAGCAGTTCTATAAGGCTGCGAAGGACAAAAAGGGCCAGCTCTCGCTAGCAGACTTCAACGGCATCCAGCGCAACATGGGCCTTGTGCTGCAGTTTCTGATCGGCAATGGCCGGGTGCTCTGCTACAGCGCGAAGGAGGCCCCCCGGCAGACGTTCTTCCCCATGCCGTTGCTGGAGCGGCACAACGTCTATCCCCTCTACATCGGCAAGCAAGTCGTTTACCTGCTCAGCGAGTCGCCGGACTGCTATGCTTTTGAAGATGAGTGGCTGTCGCTCGGCAGCCAGCCGGTGCGCATTGTTTCGGTGCTGGCTGATCCTGGCTCGATCCGCGATGCCATCGCCCGCGCTTCCTCCACACTCACCGCCGCCCCCGCCCCCACGGAAGCGCCCAAGCTCGTCCTGGCTCACGATGAAAACATCATCGACATCGCGGCCGAGGACATGGCGCGGATCAATCCCTCGAATCCGAATCATCAGCCGGAAGAACTGGTGCAGTGGGCGCTCTTCACCGCTATTCGCTGCCGGGCGAGCGATCTTCATATCGAGAAGTATTACAATCTTGCCAGGTTCCGTGCCCGTATCGACGGCAACCTGAAAACCTTGCTCACAGCGCCTGAAGCATTGCTTTCAAGGTTCGTCGCACTGATCAAAAACTATGCGGGCATGGGCCAGAGCCGCCAGGAGGCGCAGGACGGGCGTTTCGCCATGTCCGTGGGCCGCCGCCGCGTGGATGTCCGTGTCGCCGCCGTTCCTACGCGCCGTGAGTTCCAGAAGATCGTCATGCGTTTCCTGGACAAGCAGGATGGCGTCAAGCGCATGTCAGATTTCAATCTTGGCCAGCGTGCCCTGGAAATTCTCAATCGCACGATGACCCGCGACCAGGGACTGGTGCTGATCACCGGCCCCACGGGTTCCGGTAAAACCACCACGCTCTACGCGCTGCTCAACAGTGTGAACAACGAGGACATCAATATCCAGACGATCGAAGACCCCATCGAATATGAAATCGAGGGTATCAATCAGACCCAGGCCAACCCCTCCCACGGGCTCGACTTTGCCCACGGCCTGCGCGCGTTGCTGCGAGCTGACCCGGACATCATTCTGATCGGTGAATCACGAGACAGCGAAACGGCGAACGCGGCGGTGAATGCCTCGCTCACCGGCCACTTGGTGCTCACCACACTGCATGCCAACGATTCACTCCGAGCGGTTTCCCGTCTCCTGTCGATGGGCGTGGAAAAATACCTTGTGGCGGACTCTCTGGCGCTCAGCCAGGCCCAGCGCCTTGTGCGTCGCCTCTGCGGTTATTGCAAGCGCCCGGAAGCAGCCACCCAGGAGTTCATGGATCTGATGGCCAAGCAGGGCGTCCTTACCCAGCCACTGACTCAGCCTCTTTATAAAGCGTTGGGCTGCGATGAATGCCACGGCACCGGATACTCCGGCCGAATCGCACTGATGGAACTCTGCGAAATCAGCACCGAACTGCGCGACCTCATTGAAGAAGGCGCCCCCATGAGCGCCATGCGCGCCGTCGCCTTCAAAGGCGGCTTCCTTTCCCTGTTCCAGGAGGGTCTCCTCCAAATCGCAGGCGGTCATACCACCATGGATGAAATCCGCTGCCTGAGCTACACCGCCCTTTAGTCCTCCCCAATGAACCGATCGCATCTCATGAACTCCTTCGAAGACCGTGCCAGCCCACCCGCCACTACCGGCCTCCGCCGCCGGTCCGGCGCCCTGATGCTTGTCGATGACGAGCCGGCCTTGCTTACGGTCGGGCGGGCCATTCTTTCCACTCTCAATCTTCGTGTGGATACTGCATCCAGCGGCGAGGAGGCGATTGAAAAGCTTGCCACCGCCTCTGTTGACGGCCGTCTTCCAGACGTTGTGCTTCTTGATCTCACGATGCCCGGCGGCATCTCAGGCCTGGAAACACTGGAGCAAATCCGACAGCGCTTCCCCAGCATTTCGGTCATCGCTTGCAGTGGGTTCTTTGGTGAGGGCGCCGCTGAACTTTGCCAGCACGTGGGCTTTGCCGACATGCTCGCCAAGCCCTACACGCCAGAGGCCCTGGTCACTGTTGTGCGCCGCGTGATGGTCCGTGCCAGTGAGTAACTTTTTTATTTTTTAGTCACCGCCGCCCGTTATCGCCGGTGCCCGTGCCTGTGCCATGAGCATGAAATTCTGTTTCCCCATCGCCGCCAAGTTCCTCATCGTAGGGGTGCTCGCGGTCGGGCTTGCCGTGGTGACCGTTTCGGGCGGCTACCTCTGGCGTGCGATGCTCTCGGGCCGCATTTCGCAGACGGCCTACATGTCCGCCATCGCCATCTCCGTGCAGATGGAACTGGAGCGCCGCGCGCTTCCCAAAGACATGCTGAGGGGTGAACGTCCGCTAGGCCGGGATGAGTTGGAGGCGATCAAGATGCGCTACCGCTCGATCACGCCGCCGAACAATCTGGATCATATTCCGCTCACCGTTTCCATTGCGCGGTTGAAGGAAGGCAGCGGCGTGAGCATGTCGCCGCCGGTGCAGATCTCCGATACTCCGCCCGATCCGCTCATGCCCAAGGCAAATGCGGAGGACGGCCTGGCTGTCTTGCTGCGCGTGTTTGGCGGGGCCACTCTTGCCAATGATGATGGCACCATGGGCACCAGTGTCGGTGTTTTTGGTCAGCCTCAATGGGCCACCGCAGCAGTGCCGCTGGCAGAGCCGGATGGAGGCATCGCCGGGGCCATTGTGATCCGCCAGCCCATGCTGCAATGGCGGCATATCTCCAGCGCCAATGACCTGGCCGTGCCGGTGTTTGCCGGTCTCATCGGCATGCTCTCCGCGGCCCTTGGTTTCTCCTATCTCTCATTCCGCGTGCGCAAACGGACAATGGCCCTCCAGCAGGGGCTTTCCGCCTTGCGGCAGGGGCGTTTTACCTTCCGGCTGCCACACGGCGGCATTGATGATTTCAGTGTATTACAGCGTGATTACAACGCGGCGATGGACCAGCTCCAGGCCAGTTCCGAATCCCATCTCCAGGTAGTCGAGGAAACCAAGCAGGCCAAGAAAATGGCCGAGCAGGCAACCGCCGCGAAGTCCGATTTCCTGGCTAACATGAGCCACGAAATCCGCACGCCGATGAACGGCATCATCGGCACCACCAGCCTCCTGCTGGAGACCGATCTTCCCGAAGAACAGGAAGAACTGGTGCGCATGATCCGCTCCAGCGGCGAATCGCTTCTGCATTTGATCAATGACATCCTCGACTTCTCCAAACTGGAGTCGGCAAAGATGGAGATCGAAACCCTCACGATGGACCTTGAGGAGCTGTTCAGCGAGACGCTCGATGTCTTTGCCTATCGCGCTGCTGAGAAGAACCTCGAAATCAACTACCACATCGAGAGCGCCGTGCCGCGCTTCTTCATGGGCGACTTCCAGCGGCTCAAGCAGATCCTGGTCAATCTGGTGGGCAATGCCATCAAGTTCACCACCCAGGGCGAGATCCTCATGGTGGCCAAGCAGGTGTGGCGCAAATCCTCCACGGGCGATGTCCCTTACCTGCATCTCTCCGTGCGCGATACCGGCATCGGTATTCCGGAAGACAAGCTGCACACCATCTTCGAGGCCTTCACTCAGGCAGATGCTTCCACTACGCGTAAGTACGGCGGCACCGGCCTTGGCCTTGCCATTACCCGGAAGCTGGCGTCACTGATGCATGGCGAAGTCAAAGTGACGAGTGATGAAGGCAAGGGCTCCGATTTCCACATTGAGATCCCGCTGAAGGTCGCCCCTGAAGAAGAACATATCCGCAACGAAGAGCGCGATTGGGCACAAGCATTGATGGGCAAATCCACCTGCCTCGTCATCGGTCAGTCCACTCTCTATGAACTGCTGCGCGGCTACTGTCAGGGCTGGCACATGTTCGCCCGCTCGCTGCCCAAGGAAAACACCATGGCGGCCATTGCGGATGCTGTGGCGCTGGTGAATTCCGTGATTCTCGACCTCGGCCATGCGGACCCAAGGCGCGCGCAACTCGTGCTCGATGCCGCGGCTGAACGCGGCGTACCAGTGCTCATGCTCACACCGCTGAAGGGCGGGCGCGCCAGGGATGCCATCACGCTGCCGCCCAACGGTCGTCACATCCGCTTGTCAAAGCCGCTCAAGCGTCGCGAACTCCTGAGGGTGATTTCCGACATGGAAAACGCACCGCAGATGGTGCAGTCACGTCCTTCCGCCGCTCCTGTGGAGCCACAGGGATTTGGCATCAGCCCCGCCCCGATGCTGGCGGCTCCTGAGCCCGTGGCGCAGGCTCCCGCTCAGGCCTTTGCGATGCAGCCGCAACCGCAGCACGCCTTTACAGCACCCGCGCCTCAGCCTAACATGCAAATGCATGCTCAGCAGCCTTCCCAGCCTGTTCCCTCGCCCGAACAGGCGGCGGCGATGCAGTACCTCCAGGCCATGGCTGCGGCTTATCCGCAGGGCGTGCCCAATGGCATGGGGCAGATGCCGCAGTTCATGGGCCAGTATGGCATGATGCCCGGCGCTCCCCAGATGCCACAGCCCTACTATGGCGGGATGCCCATGGGCATGCATCCCGCGATGGCAGCCATGCAGGCCGCCATGGCCCAGCAGCAGGCAGCGGGCAACCCCTATGGCCAGCCTCAAAACTCGGCGTTTATCCCGCAGCAGCAACAGCCGCAGCCTTCAATGCCTTCCTCCTCCATTCCAGCGGGGCAGCGGCCCATCACCGTTTCCACCACTCCGCCAGCTCCGCAGCCTTCTCCTGCGATGGCCGCCATGTCCAAAGGCGGTGGTGCGGATGCCTTTGCCCGCCAGTATCCAGCGCGCATCCTGCTGGTCGATGATCAGCCTTTGAACCACAAGATCGTCACGCTCTTCCTTCAGCGTCTCGGCTACAAGGACATGAGCATCGCCAACAACGGCCAGGAAGGCGTGGAACAGGCGAACCGTGGCGACTTCGATATCATCTTCATGGACCTTCAAATGCCCGTCATGGGCGGCGTCGAGGCAGCCAAGGAAATCCGTGGCAACTTCCTCCTGAAGAACCAGCCCGCCATTATCGCCATGACCGGCCATGCGCTCAGTGGCGTGAAGGAAACCTGCCTCGAGGCGGGCATGAACGACTTCCTCACCAAGCCGGTGAGCATGGATGACTTCCGCCGCGTGATCCCGCAGTGCCTGGAATCGGCGCACGCGGCTTGATGCTGGTCCGCCAGCCTATCAGCGGTGCGCAGCCTCCCCAAGTAGCCCAGTCACGCCGTGATTGGTAACGCTTGTTCAAGCTCAACGCCACGATTTTAGCCAGGGCCATCCTGATCCAGTTGCGGCGCAACTGGGCTACTTGGGCAAGCCCACGGCAGTGAGTTTCCTCTACTTCTTCACTCCCAGCTTCTCCTTGATGAAGCTGAAAATATCCGGGTGCTTCACATCCTTCGCACCGGTGAAATTGAATTCGTAATCAATCCCCACGGCCTTGAGTTTCGGCTCCAGGCCCGAACCAAAATTGGCCGAGTGCGGAGGGTCTTTGTACGGCTGTCCAAGCGCGGGCACCGAGTCATAAAACAGGTACACGGGCGGATCATCCGCACTCGCCAGTTCATAGGGCGAGAACTCCTTGATCCACTTCATCAACGAATCCCGCTTGTCGATGAAGGCCTGCATCGAGGGCAGGGCAAAGGCGTGATGCCCATAGTCGTTGTTGGGAATCCATTCGCGCATCTGCTTGGGGTCAAGGGAGGTCTGCGGTACGAAGGTCATCGCACACGTCACCCGCGTAGACTCATGGGCAATCGGATCGCTGCTGCTCGCATCGCCCAGATCCGGGTGAAAGGCTAGCCACAGACTGGTGAAGCCGCCCGCCGAGCCACCGCAGGGGGAAACGCGTTGCTTGTCGATGTTCCATTCCGTCGCCTTGCTCCGCACGAATTGCAGCGCCCGCGCCGCATCATCCAGGCAGGCCTTCACCGGCGGATCAATCTTCTCCGCGATCGCATCCGGAATCAGCCGGTAGTTGATGGAGACCACCGAGATTCCCGCTTCCAGGCACAGCTTGAGGAAATCCGGGTTCGCCTTGTCACCACCCATCCAGCCACCGCCATGGATGAAGAACATCAGCGGCGCAGGCTTCGCGGATCCAGCCTTCCAGAAGTCCAGCACCTGATGCGGGTGCTTGCCATAGGCTACATTCGCCTGCGTGGGTGTTTGTGCAGGCGCGATCTGGGCGAGCAGGGCAAGGCAGCAGGTGAGGCAAAAAACGAAGGGCATTGACTGGCTTTTAATGGGAAAAGATGACTCCGCAAGCGTGAGAGGTGTTTCAATTCCAGGCGGGTTCAGCGTCCTTATCCAAATTTCCAACAAATCTGGAAATGAGGCGTCTATCTCCCTATGAAGGCCTTCTTCTTCACCCTACTGGCGATCATTGCTCCGTTGCTCCTGTGGGCTGCGGATTTCAGGATTGAAGGCAATGACTTTGTGTTCGGCAAGGGGATCAAGGGCCTGCCTGCGCACATCAAAGGCGAGCAGGGAAAGATCTCCCTTGTGGCGGATTTTTCCGCAGCCAAGCCGGGCGAATCCATCCCCGTTTATCTGATCAATTTAACAGCGGGTTCAGTGAAACTCGAAGCCCAGGATCGTGATGTCTATCTCAAGCTCGAAACGCAAGGTGAAGACGGCGTCTGGAAGCGTGTGCAAACGCACCGGTACAGCGGCTGTGGCAACAGCTACATGCTGAAGCCGACGATACGCCCAGGTAGCTTTTTTGAACTGAAGGGTTATCAGCCGGCAACCGGGAAACACCAAGCTGTCAGATACACTCTCTACGACCAGTCCACGGCGCTGCCCAGTTCCAATGAAGGGCCCGGCCTCGTGAATGAAGAGGAGATGGAGCATGCCGCCTTCGACTCCATGGCGCTCAAGGGAGCAGATTTTGAGAAGCTCCGCCGAATAGCTTTGGGTGAGGTCGGGGTGAAGGGCGATCCGGCCCTGTTTAAGCGATCGCGGCAAGAAGCTCTCTATCGGCTGGCCTCAGGCCGTTTTGACAAGGTCAAAGTCCTGGAAGCTCTTGATCAAATCGAGATCAAGTTCCCCAAGGACAGCGACCAAATCAAAAAGCTGAGAGACAGTTTGGCAGAAACGGGCAAGTAGCCCGACTTCGTCTAACTCTGGCTTACTTCGTCGAAATATCGTACACCTGTAGCTTCCTCGTCAGCGGCTTGAGGATTTCGGTCACGGCTTTGACATGCACGGGGTTCTTTTCATAGCTCGCCAGATCGGCCTTGCTGTTGAAGCTCATCACCAGGCCCACGTCGAAGCTGGAATCCACGACCGGGCGGTCGCTTGGCACGGCGAGTCCCACGTCCAGGCTTTTGACTTCCTTGATGTCGGCTTTGAGCGATTTCGCAGCGGCGATGAGGCGCTCACGCTGACCGGCGTCGCCGGGCTTCTTCAGCCACATCAGCACAATGTGCTCGATCTTGCCGGGCTTGGCTGCTGGGGCGAAGGGGCAGGTACTGGTAGAGCAGGACGACAAGGCCAAACCAGCCACAACAAACAACAAGGATCTCGCGTTCTTCATAGAGGCCGCTAGTTTTTCATGATCATGATTCGTTCGTCCAGCCTGTTTTGCCTGATCTCGCTTGTGTTTACCGGATGCCTCCTCCGCGCGCAGGAACCGCAAAGCTTTGATCGCCTGAAGTTCGCGGCACCGCCAAAGGCCCTGGCCGCCGATGCCAAGACGAGTGACTGGCCGCGCTTCCTGGGACCGGCGGAAGACGGTGTTTCTCCCGAGACTCATCTGCTGCATGACTGGCCCGAGAGTGGCCCAGCGAAGGTGTGGGAAATCGCCAAGGGCGAGGGCTACACCATTCCGATTGTGAGCGGCAACCGCTGCGTCCTGTTCCATGCCATCGACGGCAAGGAAACGGTGGAGTGCGTGGATGCGGAGACGGGGAAACGCTTCTGGAGCTTCGACTATCCCATTCAATACAAGGACCGCTATGGCTTCTCCGCAGGCCCTCGCGCCAGCCCCGTTATCAGCGATGGCTGCGTGGTCACTTTTGGCGTCACCTCCTTCATGCACGGCCTGGATTTGCAGACCGGCAAGCTGCTGTGGAAACACGATTTGGCCGGCGAGTACAATGTGCCGCAGGACTTCTTTGGTCATGGTTCGTGCCCGTTGGTGTTGGATGGGAAAGTCATCGTGAATGTCGGCGGCAAAGGCGAGAAAGTACCCGAGGACGCGCCCCATCGTGAACGTGCCAAAGGCCTGGCTGCCAAGGGCTTGAGCGTGGGTGCCTTTCATCTCAAGACCGGCAAGCTGCTGTGGCGTGTGGATGATGACTGGGGCGCGAGCTATGCCTCGCCCGTGCCCGCGCAGCTTCATGGCAAGACCAAGGTGATGGTGCTTGCTGGCGGCGAGAGCGATCCGGCGACGGGCGGTCTCATGTGCATCGATCCGGTGGACGGCACGCTGCACAGCAAGTTCCCCTGGCGTGCCGATGCCTACATCTCCGCCACTGCCACCTCGCCGGTGGCAGTGCCGGGCAAAAATCGCGTATTCATCACAACCGCCTATCCCAAGAACCACGCGCTCGGCGGCGTGATGCTGGAGTACGATGAGAGCTTTAAGCCCAAGGAAGTCTGGCAGTCAAAGAAGCTGGGCATTCACTGGATGAACCCCGTGTGCTGGGAGGGGCATCTCTATGCCATTGATGGAGAGCGTGAAGACCAGGCCCGGCTGGTGTGCGTGAATGCCGATGACGGCGTGGAGAAATGGAGCGAGGTGATTCAATGGGCGGATGAAACCGCCGGGGCCAAGATGGGTCGCAGCGGCCCGCTCCAGCTCAGCATCTTGCGGGCGGCGCTGATGCGAGCGGATGGTGCCTTCCTATGCATGGGCGAGATCGGCACCCTACTGTGGCTGGACCTCAGCCCGCAAGGCTGCAAGGTGCTGAAGCGCCACCAGCTCTTCTATTCCCAGCATACCTGGAACATGCCCGCGCTGAGCAAGGGCCTGCTCTACGTGGCCCAGCATGACGCTGATCTGACCGATCAGACGCCGCCACGGTTTGTTTGCTACGACCTGCGGGGCGGGAAGTAAAAGTCACTCCACCACTTCCAGCGGAGGAAAATCCGCCCGGTCATAAATCTCTGCCAGCGGCAGTTCGATGCCGATGCAGTCGAGCGGGATGCTACCTTCAGTGCCGCGAAAGACCTCACGGGTGAAGCCTGTGGCCGTGCGCCGATACACCACCACACAGGCGTGGGTGCTGTCCACGATGAGGTAAACTTCGAGCGAGGAGATGGTCTGATAAGCATCCAGCTTTTCGCTTTCATCCACGCGGCGGGTGGAAGGGGACTGCACCTCGACGATCACCACGGGCCTGTCTTGGAAACTGTCGTCCTGATGATTCGGATCACAGACCACCTGCACATCGGGATAGTAGAACCGCAGTTGATTCGGCATCCGCACCCGCACCTTGGTATCGCTGTTGTAAGGTCGGCATTTCTTGCCTCGAAGGCGCGTGCCCAGCCCGAGAAAAACATTCCCCGTGATTTCGTTGTGAATGTTCTTCGCTCCCGCCATCGCATGGACCACCCCGCCGAGATACTCGTGCTTCACAGGCGAAAGCAGTTCGGCCGCCAGGTATTCCTCTGGGGTAAGGAGCGTTGCTTGAATAAGCATGTTAGCATCTTAACTGACAGACTTGAATTTGGCAAATATGGCCGCAGGAGTGCCCATCGTTGAATAACGCTGCGGTGGCCGACCGTATAGAACCCCCATCCCAGCCATGCGCCCCCTTCTTCTTTCCCTGCTGTTTCTGTCGCCCGTCCTCCACGCGGAAAATTGGCCGCAGTGGCGCGGGCCGCGCACCGATGGCACCAGCCTGGACAAGGGTTTCCCGCTCAAGATGGATGCGGAAAACCTCGCCTGGCGCACGCCCATGCCGGGGGAAGGCCATGCCTCGCCCATTGTGTGGGACAACCGCATCTTCGTGGTTGCCTGCATTCCCGAACAGGAGGCGCGCGTGCTTATCAGCCTGGACCGCGACAGTGGCAAAATCCTCTGGCAGAGCACAGTCGTGAAATCGCCCATCGAAAGCATCCACAAACTCAACAGCCACGCCTCCAGCACGCCTGCCACCGATGGCACGCGCGTGTACACAGCCTTCCTCGACCAGACCGAAACGGATCAGACGCGCAAGCTCAACAGCGAGCACCCACCGGGCAAGGGCGAGGCCCCGAAAGGCACTGTGGTCGTTTCCGCCCATGACTTCGAGGGCAAGCAGGAGTGGCAGGTGCGGCCGGGTTTGTTCTCCAGCAAGCATGGCTTCTGTTCCGCTCCCGTTTTGTACAAGGACAAGGTGATCGTGAATTGCGATCACGATGGCGACGGCTACATCGTGGCGCTCGCAAGGGAGACCGGCAAGGAACTGTGGCGCATCGCCCGGCCCAACAACACCCGCAGCTATTGCACGCCGCTGATCCGCGAGCTGGCGGGGCGCACACAGATGGTGCTCAGCGGCAGCAAGTGCATCACCAGTTACAATCCTGATGACGGCAGTCTTATCTGGATGATCGACGGGCCCACCGAGCAATTCGTCGCCTCCATGGTGTACAGCGACCGCACCAAGTGGCTGTACATGACTGGCGGCTTTCCCGAGCATCACCTCATGGCGATCCGTCCCGATGGACAGGGGAACGTGACCAACACCCATGTGCAGTGGCATACCAACAAGGGCGTCAGTTACGTGCCTTCGCCCATCGTCGAGGGCGATCATTTCCTTATCGTCAGCGACAGCGGCATCGGCCACTGCTTCGATGCGAAGACCGGCGACATCTTGTGGGAGGAGCGCATGAAGGAGCATCACGCCTCCCTCACCAGCGCGTGTGGGCTCGTGTATTTCGTCAATGACTTCGGCACCCTGCGCGCAGTGAAACCCGGTCCCGCGTATGAGTGCGCCGCCTCCAGTGATCTCGGTGAAAAGGTGTTTGCCTCGCCAGCCCTGAGCGAGGCCCAGATCTTCGTGCGCGGCGAGAAGACGCTCATGTGCATCGGTCGCAAGCGCATCACCGTGGCAGCGCACTGAGCAGTTGCATCCCGCTCTTGACCCATCAAGCATCAGCCATGCCCATTCGCCCCCCCACGCTCGGTATCTGCGGAATCATTATGATCCTCTTTGGCACCATGGCGCTGATGAATTTGATCACCGCCGGCATGGGCCAGGGCATTGCCAGTCAGCCAGCGGTCTCAACTAATCCGGTGACTGTGGCGATGCAGGATTCGGTGGGGCTGAAGACGTTTCACAAGCTGCTCGTGGCGCCCATCTTCCTCACCGGCGTGCTCGGTGTGGTCGCTGGCATCGGCGTTCTGAAGGGCCGCAACGGCGCACGCAAGGCGGGCATCCTGTGGGCAATCCTTTACCTCGTCATCGGTCTCGCAGAGAACGGGGCCACCATCCATTACCTGCGTCAGATCGTCGCCACCATGCCCTTGCCGCCAACCATCAAGCCCGACATGGTGGAGGTGGCGCGCAGCCAGATCATGATCTCCAGCTTCATCAACGCAGGCTTCACCACCGTTTTCTTCCTTGCCCTAGCAGTGGCAATGATCATGCTGCTCACCCGGCCCGCCGTGGTGAAGTTCTGCACCGCCAAGCCGTTTGATTGAATGGTTGGCGAAAGGCTGCGGTGCAGCCAGTCCCAAATCCCAATCCCAAAAAAGCCGGGGTTTGGTGGGACTGGGATTTGGGATTGGAGTGTAGCCCAACGCCCAAGTAGCCCAGTTGCGCCGCAACTGGTGTGCTTTGTGGGGTCGCAACGGTGTGATTGATCTTGCGCTACCTAGTTGCGGCGCAACTAGGCTACTCGGTCCGATCACTGGTTCAGCGTTTAGACCGCAGCGACAGGAGCCGGAGCAACAACTGCCGCAGCCTTGCGCACCAGCCTTGCGGCGTAGAAGCCGTCGAAGCCGTTGGAATGGGGCCTCCAGCGGCGTTCTTCTTCCAGCTTCCATTCGTCGCCATGCTCGGCGAGGAACTTTTTCACCTGGTCTTCGTTCTCGCTGGGGAGCACGCTGCAGGTGGCGTACACGAGCTTGCCGCCGGGCTTCACCATCTTGCTGTAATCGCGCAGGATTTCAGCCTGGAGCGGGCGCAGGCGGTCGAGTTCTTCGGGGCTGAGCTTCCACTTGCAGTCGGGGTTGCGGCGCAGCACGCCGAGGCCGGAGCAGGGGACATCGAGCAGCACGCGGTCGGCGGTGTTGTGCAGGCGCTTGATGATGCGGATGTCTTCCATCACGCGGGTCTCGATGATGTCGATGCCCTGGCGGGTGGAGCGTTTGCGCAGTTCCTTGAGCTTCCACTCATGGATGTCGAGGGCCACGATCTTGCCCTTGTTCTTCATCAAGCAGGCAAGGTGCAGGGCCTTGCCACCGGCACCGGCGCAGGCATCGATCACGCGCTGGCCGGGGGCGACATCAAGGAAGGGCGCGATCTGTTGGGAGGCTGCGTCCTGTACTTCGAACAATCCGGCGCGGAAGGCGCTGCTGGCGAAGATGCTCTGGCGCTTCACCAGCTGGATGGCATCGGGCACATCGGGCAACAGTTTGTTTTCGATGCCTTCCTTCTCCAGGTTGATGGAGAGGGGCTTGGTCTGAATTTTGAGGGTATTGGCGCGCAGGAAGACATCGGCGGGGCGGTTCAGCGCACGCAGCAGATCGGGCCATTCGTGGCCGAGCTCCTTCTTGCCCAGGTCGTTGAGCCAGTCGGGCAAGGAAGCGCGGATGGCGGGAGCGACGATCTCGGCGGCACGCGCCTGCACGGCCTCCACATCCATGCGCTCCACTTCATAGAGGCTGGCGGCGGAGCCAGTCTTGCTGATCCAATAAGCACCCCAGACCTGCCAGATGCGCTCGAGGGTGATTTTTTCCTTGATGAGGCAATCGCCATCCGGCAGCCCGGCGAGATGCCAATGCCAGCGCCACCAGCGCACGATTTCGTAAATGGTCTCCGCCACTTGCTTGCGGTCGCGGGAGCCCCACTTGGGGTGGAGTTTAAAGCGGCGCTCGATGACTTTGTCCGAGTAGTAGCCGTAGATGAAGATGTCCGCGAGGGCATCGACGATTTGGGAGATGAGGTGGCGGTGCAGGTTCAAGGCAAATTCAGCGATGGCGCGGGGAGGGGTGGAGTGCAAGCACGGGTTCCTCAATCAACGATGATCGACACGCTCGGTCGTTGTATTCAATGCTTGAACCAAATTCACAGATTACCCAAATACGATGAATGAATTTGCATGGTTTCTGCTTACATGACGAGTCTCTCTACAACACTCAAATAACACTCACCTACTCCCTCCCATGCTAAACAGCTCGCTTCCGAGTTTTGGAAGCCGGGCAGCTACCGCTTTCGCGGTGCTGGCCGGTTTTGTCGCGTCCACGTCCAGCGCCGCAGCGGCGGACGGGACGGCTCCCTCAACTATCAACTCCGGCGATACCGCTTGGATGCTGGTGGCCACGGCGCTGGTCCTGTTCATGATGATTCCCGGGCTGTCGCTGTTCTACGCGGGGCTGGTGCGCTCGAAGAATGTGCTGTCTATTTTGACTCAGTGCTTCGGGCT